>NZ_JAZTXC010000001.1:0-28885 GCF_045636185.1 Methanobrevibacter sp.
AAAGGTTCTAAAAACTCTAAAATTTCCTCACAAACAATATATTGGCCATCAGGAGATAATGATTGGGTATTTCCACCAATTATAATAACATCCTGATTATCTTCACCTAAATCACGAATATAATATAATTCATTAATCATATTTTCAATCATGCCGTCGTCACCAACCAATACCTGTGGCGGGAAAGTTGGAGAATAGATTTCTGCAAATTTAGTCGCATCCAACTCATCAATCATATGATCAGCAACCAATTTGCCCACATGACCAACACCAGGTAATGCTTCTATGAAAATAGGATTATTTAACTCTACTTCTTCTAAAACAGTAATTTCAGTGGCTTTCATTTTTTTCCCTTAATTCCTTTTTTAATATACGGCGATATTTACCGTATTTATCCTCAATAGAAAATTTTGGAGGATAAATTACTTTCAAATCCCCATCACATTTAGGGCATTTATCCTCTAAAGTATAAATTCCACATTCTGGACATTTACGCATTTTCATAGTCATAAGAATCTAATCATCTAACTCTCTTAAAAATGAACCGTTACCTTCAGATTCTTCAACAACAGCAATGCATCTTTCAGCAGCAGCCTTAAGTGCTTTTTCAGCAAGCAAATAATCTGTTGATTTGACAGTGATTCTGTATCTTGGAGCACCAACACATTGGACCTTAATCTCTTCCTCCTCATCACCATTATCTTCAGCAGCCTTAAGTGCATCAATAATGATTTCGACACCGTTAGGTACGAAAGTTTCAATATCGACATAACCATTGATATGAACTTCCGGAGGAGTAATATTCTTTTGTGCCACTTCTGTAATAGCGTCAGCCCAATCCTGAGGAATTCCTTCTTCTGTTAAAGATTCAGCTCCTTCATCAGCTGCAGTTTCAAAAGCACCATAAACATCTCCAAAGATATCCATGAGTTCGTAACCTACTTCATCATAAGCTTCATCCAAATTCTTATCTAAAGATTTAGCTGACAATTCCAAGAATTTTTCAGCTTTCTGTTCGATTTTCCAATGTTGAATCTTTTTAGTTCTTTGATCTTCACGGATTCTTTTTAAAGAAGCATCTACATGTCCTTTTTTAGGGTTTACTCTTAGAACACGGCATACAATCTTTTGATTTTCTCTTACGTGATCTCTAATATTTTTTACCCAACCAGCAGAGACTTCAGAAATGTGAATAAAAGCTTCTTTGCCTTGATATTCTTCCAATTTAGCGAATGCCCCATAGTTAAGAACTTTGTAAACAGTACCTACAATAAGTTCTCCTTCATCAGGCCATTCTCTATTTTTTCTTACCATGTAAAATCACCCCAAAAACAAGCAAAAATTAAAAAATAGTTAAAAAATAAGTTAAAAACTAAAAAATTTAGTTTAAAACTTTTTCAATGTGTGCTGTGATTTTAGCTTTAGCACCACGAGATTTAACAAGAGTTTTACCACAAATAATACATTTAACGTCAGAAGCTGCACGGTCAAAGATTATTTGTTCATTGTCACAATCTAAACATTTAACTTTTAAAAAGTTTCCTCTTCCTTTACTAACCATGTTAACCACCTATTTTGCTACGAATTCAGGTTTTCCTGTTCTGAAAGATTGTTTTATGTGGGATTTACCACATTCTTTACATTTAGCTCTTAAGTCTAATTTTTTAACTGGTTTGTTTCCAGCAGGTAAAGGCCTTGGATAACCTCTGTAACCAGCAGTAACACGTCTGAATTGTCTTTGTCCCCAAGTTAACTCACTAGCTTTTCTTTTTTTAGCAGTGTGGAGTTCATGTATTGTATGTTTTTTACAATGAGGACAGTATGTCCTTTTTTCTTTTGGTATTTTCATATTTCCACCATTATATTATTTTTTTTATTTTAATATACACTGAAAAGTGCTTAATTAAATAGTCATTATAAATCTAATTGCAAATTTATCTAAACTCAATTTATATCAAAAAGCGTTAGAGATAGAAACTGCATAGTAACCGTTTATGTCTACAAACAGCAAAAATCCAAATTATAATAAATAATTTTTTAATATTACAAATAGATATGGGATATAATTATATTATTAAGAGTATATAAAGTTATCTTATATTTTAACAAAACGGGCTTTTCTATTTTTCACAAAAATATTTGCATTAATTTTTGGCAATGTGACTATATCCTGTGACCGGAACGGACCATATATCTTTTCATCTATGCCGACAATTGAATCAACTTCATCCAAAACAAGAATAGTTACAATTTCAGATTCTCTTGTTCTTTTTGGGACATCTATATCAACAAACTGGTCATCAGGGTCTATTATTTCAATATCATCAAATTCAGAAGGTTTTTTAGAAACTTCCTTTTTAACTTCAGGAACTTTGGACTTGGCAACTTGCTTTTCGATAGGCTCCCTTACCTCATCGGTAATTACCTTAGCTTTTGAAATCTCATCAATCCTATCTAAAACTTCATCATCGCTTTCATCTGATGATTCATCAGTCTCTTCTAAAATGTCTTCGCCAGTTTCCTGATTGTCGATTGCAATATCTGCAACATCGCTTAATGAAGCTCCAGTCTCAATATCATCGGATTCCTCAATATCATCATTTTCTATTACATCCGGAGCCGTTTTAGGAATTTCCTGACCTGAAAGGTTTGATCTGTGATTTTTTAAGGTCTCAATTATTGAAAAATAAAAAGTTTCCTCTTCAGGAGTTAGATTGAGTGGCATTGAGTCAACCAAATCAAAATCCTGCTTTCCTGAGAAAAGCTGATATGACCTGTTCATATTCAAGACAGCAGCACTCGTAATCTTATGCTCACGCCTTTCACAAATCTCAGTGGCTATTCTTCTAGCCTCATTTAAAGTATTGTAAACATCAGAGAATGGATCATCAATAGCAGATTGTTTCAACTCATTGATATACTCATGAATATCCTTATAAAAGGTCTCTTCAACATGAGCTAACGTACCGTTATCACGTTCTTTCTTTTGAATTTTACGTAATGATTGATATAAATCCACTTATTATCATCTCGGATGGTTTTTAAAAAAATAAAATAAGAAAAAACAAATGAAAAATTAATCATCTGTTTCTAATCTTGGAGCAAGCAAGAAACTGAGTTTACCGTCACCAGTAACCATATTCAAGGTTAAACTTAATGGCATATCGGTACCCAAACTAATTTCAGCTTCCTCTGAAAATTTATCTGCTTTAAGCATTTCTCTAATTTTATCTAAGGAAAATAGAGATTTTGCATGCTCTTTAATATTTTCGCCGTGAAGATATTTAATACTTGCATCACCAAATTCACCATCTGCAGATGCTATGAAGTAATCTTCATCGACCTGTAAAGCAATTTTATCTGAAAATATTTCAATATCGTTGATTGAATCTTTTAAAATAGAGAAACGAACTTTAAAGGTTGTTGGATGATTAATTTGAGGAGGAGTAGGGTTATCATACTCGATATCAATTAATCTTATTTTAAATGTTCTTGTTGCGTCTCCTTCAAAAGTAATGATAAAGTTACCTTCATCAACGGACATTAAAACTCTATCTTGAGATTTAGCCCTTTTAAGAACTCTCATAAACTCATCAGTATCTATATTAATCTTTTCAGGGACATCACAAACATATTCATCAAATAAACTAGCTTTAAGTTCTAAATGAACAAAAGTTATGTGACTGCGGTCTAAGGCATCTAATCTCATGCCTTCACTGTCAGTTTGTATTTGAACTTCATCAACGATTGATGAAATTGCATCAAAACTGGTTTTTAAAATACTAGAATCACTTAATTCAGCTTTAAACATAAATAATCCTCTAATTTTTAATCGTAAAAATTTTTGAATATTATTAAATAATATGTTAATTCTGTATTATAAATATTTCTTATTCACCACATGCATTTTTCATATCTGACACATATCCTTTTAATGCACCAGCAGCATTTTCCCCATACTCTTCGATGATTTTAACAATAGCACTCCCAACAATAACTCCATCAGCAATTTTAGATATTTCAGATGCCTGTTCAGGAGTGTTAATACCAAATCCAACAGCAACAGGCAAATCACAGACATCACGAATGTCTGAAATTATGGCATCCAAATCTGTTTTTATCTCTGAGCGCATTCCAGTAACTCCCAATGATGAAACAACATAAATGAATCCTGTAGCCTCACTTGCAATCTTTTGAATTCTTTGCTTGGAAGTCGGAGCAATAAGTGAAATTACATCAACATCGTTTTCAGCGGCAATATCTGCTATTTCACCTTTTTCTTCATAAGGCAAATCCGGAGAAATTATTCCATCAACACCATACTCCCTACACTTTTTAAAGAACTCTTCATAGCCATAAAAGAACACCGGATTAATGTAAGTTAAAAATACAAGTGGAATATCTGTCTTTTGGCGAACTTCCTTAACAATTTCAAAAACATCGTCTGTTGTAGTGTCATGTTTCAGCGCACGCACATTAGCGTCCTGAATTACAACACCCTCAGCCATAGGATCTGAAAAAGGAATTCCAATTTCTATCAAATCGCATCCTGCCTCTTCCATAGCCAAAATATATTCTACAGTTTTTTCAACAGTCGGGTCTCCAGCAGTTAAAAAACCGATGAATGCAGTTCCATCAGCAAATGCATTAGCTATCCTACTCATTTAAATCAACTCCTCTATATTCTGCTATGGACTTGACATCCTTATCTCCTCTTCCAGACAAGCAAACAATTATAATATCATCCTTATCCATTTCAGGCGCAATCTTTATCGCATGGGCAACAGCATGTGAACTTTCAATAGCCGGAATTATTCCTTCCATCCTAGATAAATATTCAAATGCCTCTACAGCCTCTTCATCATTAACCGGAACATATTGTGCTCTTCCGCAATCTCTCAGGTATGCATGCTCAGGTCCAACGCCAGGATAGTCCAGACCAGCAGAGATTGAATAAACCGGAGCGATTTGACCATAATCCCCCTGATTAAATAATGACTTCATTCCATGAAATATGCCTATTTTACCATTAGTCAATGCTGCAGCATTATATGGAGTATCCACACCTTTTCCTCCAGCTTCACAACCAATTAATTGTACATTTTCATCATCTATGAAGTTATAGAATGCTCCCATCGCATTACTTCCGCCTCCGACACAGGCCAATACGGCTGTTGGCAGTTTGCCTTCTTTTTCAAGAATTTGTTCGCGTGCTTCGGCACTGATTACTGCCTGAAAATCCCTAACAATTTGTGGAAATGGATGTGGGCCCATTGTTGAACCTATAACATAATTAGTAGTGCCAACATTAGCAATCCAATCCCTAAATGCATCATTTACTGCATCTTTTAATGTTTTTGTTCCTGATTTGACAGTATGGACTTTTGCTCCAAGCAGTTCCATACGATAGACATTTAAAGCCTGTCTTTCAGTATCGACTTCACCCATGAATACTTCACATTCTATATCAAGAAGCGCCGCAGCCGTTGCCGTAGCCACACCATGTTGACCGGCACCAGTTTCTGCTATTACCCTTGTTTTTCCCATTTTTTTAGCCAATAGCACCTGTCCCAAAACATTATTGATTTTGTGTGCTCCGGTATGGTTTAAGTCTTCCCTTTTCAGATAGACCTTTGCTCCGCCAAGGTCCTCCGTCATTCTTTTTGCATAATACAATAATGATGGCCTTCCAGCATATTCTTTTAATAATGTATTCAATTCCTCAACGAATTCAGAATCATTCATATAATGATTGTATTGTTCTTCCAGATAGATTAGTTCGTTCATTAGTGTTTCTGATATATATTGGCCACCATATTCCCCATATCTTCCATTAGTCATTTAATGCCTCCATGACCTCTTTAATTTTTAATTCATCTTTATAACCATCAGTCTCTACGCCACTGCTTAAATCAATAGCATAAGGATCGAATTCCATTATAGCTTCAGCAATATTATCTGCATTTAGTCCTCCAGCTAAAAAGAATTCTTTTTTTAAATCTTTTCTTATCAATCGCCAGTCAAAGGTTTTTCCACTGCCCTTTCCACTGTCCAGCAACAAATAATCTGCAAGCGAATCATCATAATCCAATAGATTTTTATCGCCTGACATTTCAATAGCATTAATAATTTCCAGTTGATAGTTAGAATTTTGCTTTAATATCTTTATATATTCTTCACTTTCATTGCCGTGAAGCTGCACAATGTCTATTATTCCATCACCATATAGCTTCAGAATTTCCTCAATTTCCGCATCGACAAAGACGCCTACAGATTTAATTGAAGAATCCAGATTCTTCTTCATTTTACTGGCCAAATCATGTGAAACCTTTCTTTTAGAATCAGCGAATACAAATCCTATATAATCAGGTTTGTATTTATTTACAATTTCAATATCTTCCAATCTTTTCAATCCGCAAATCTTGATTTTAGCCATTTTTCAACTCCGAAATCATAGCCTTTTTATCATCACTTTTCATTAAAGTTTCACCTATTAAAACTGCATCAACATTATTTTCTTTTAATCTGATGATATCTTCATGGGATTTAATGCCACTTTCAGATATAAAAACTATATCTTCACCAACACATCTACGTAGATTGATACTGTTTTCAATGTCCACACTGAAATCCGTTAAGTCACGATTGTTTACACCAATGATTTCAGCACCAACCCCCAAAGCTTTCATGATTTCTGTACTGTCATGAACCTCAACAATAGCGGACAATCCTAAAGAGTGAGCAAGATCAAGATATTTCTTTAGCTGAACAATATCCAAAATAGCTACAATCAATAAAATAGCTGAAGCACCAAAATATTTAGCCTGATAAACCATATACTCATCAATGACGAAATCCTTTCTTAAAATAGGAACGGAAACATTTTGAGCTATTTCTTTTAGATAGTCATCGTCTCCCTTAAAAAAGTAAGGTTCCGTCAATACAGATATTGCGCTGGCACCCGCTTCCTCATATTCTTTTGCAATTTGAAGGTAATCAAAATCTTCACTGATTAAACCTTTAGAAGGTGATGCCTTTTTGACTTCAGCAATAATTGAAATATCATCGCTCTGAAGCGCCTTTTTAAAGGGGAACTCGTCATTGATTTCAAGATAAGAAATTTCTCTTTTTAAATCGTCAAGCGGAATAATGGATTTTTCAAGTTCAATACGTTCTTTTGTTCTTTCAACTATTTCATCTAACATAAAAATCAACTATTTGTAAACTCAATAAATTTTTCAAGCTGCTGAATTGCCTTGCCTGAATCAATTATTTCCTCTGCGAGCTTTACACCGTCGTTAATTGATTCGACAACACCTGCAACATATAATCCTGCAGCGGAATTTAAAACAACAGCATTTCTTTTTGGGCCTTTTTGGCCTTTAAGAATATCCAATGTAATTTGAGCATTTTCTTTAGAGTCTCCTCCAACCAAATCTTCCTTATTGCATTTTTCAAAACCGAAATCAGAAGGGTCTATTTCATAAGATTTGGTTACGCCATCCTTAATTTCACAGACGCAGGTTTTATCACTAGCGGATATTTCATCCATTCCATCAGTACCATAAACAGATAATGCTGATTTTACACCGAGATTGTTTAATACTTTTGCTAAAGGTTCTACTAATTCTTTATCATAAACACCTAAAACCTGCATGGTTGCACCGGCGGGATTTGTTAATGGACCCAAAATATTGAAAATGGTTCTAATTGCAAGTTCCTTTCTAACACTGGCAACATATTTCATTGCTATATGATAATTTTGAGCAAAGAGGAAACAAATATTATTTTCTTTTAAGCATTTTAAGCTCTTTTCAGGTTCAATATGAATATTGACACCCAGTTCTTCCAATACATCAGCGGCTCCACACTTACTTGATGCAGACCTGTTTCCATGTTTTGCAACAGGAACTCCTGCAGCTGAAATTACGATTGAAGAAGTTGTTGATATATTAAATGTATTGGAACCATCTCCACCAGTTCCCACAATCTCCAAAGCTTCAACATCATTCAATAACCTGACACAATGATCCCTCATAGCTTTAGCGGAAGCAGTGATTTCATCAATGGTTTCACCTTTCATGGACATTGCAGTTAGGTATGAGCTCATCTGAACTTCACTGGCATCACCGCTCATAATTTCATCCATTGTCTGATATGCCTCATCATAAGTCAGATCTTCCTTTCTTGAAACCTTTAAAATAGCTTCTCGAATCATTTAAATCCCCTCTAAAAAATTTTTAATAATTGTTAATCCATCGGGTGTTAAAATTGATTCCGGATGAAATTGCAATCCATAAACATTATAATCCTTATGCTTAACGGCCATTATTTCCCCGTCATCGCAGGCAGTAGATATTACTTCCAATTCTTCTGGCCTGGTGGAATCCAATAAACTTAAAGAATGATAACGGCCAACCTTAATTGTTGAATCGACACCTTTGAAAATAGAATCATCATTTAATGATATGTCTGATGATTTGCCGTGCATCAATCTGTTAGCATAAGAAACAACACCGCCAAAAGCGACACAAATTGACTGGTGGCCAAGACAAACTCCTAAAATCGGGATTTTGCCTGCAAATTCCTTTACAACATCAACACATATTCCTGCATTTTCCGGCTTTCCAGGTCCCGGAGACAAAATGATGGCATCAGGATTTAATGATTCAATTTCTTTTAAAGTAATCTTGTCATTTCTTGAAACCTTAATGTCCGGATTAATCTGACCAATCAATTGGTAGAGGTTATATGCAAAACTATCATAATTATCTATAAGAAGAATCATTCTAATCCCCCATCAGCCATTTTCAATGCATTAATTACAGCAGCTGCCTTGTTCATGGACTCATCAAATTCAGTATTAGGGACACTGTCTGCTACAATTCCTGCTCCTGAACGGATGAATGCCTTATTGTTTCTGGCGAATGCTAATCTAATTGAAATACAGGTATCCAAATTTCCACTCAAATCAACATAACCAATAGCTCCGCCATAAATTCCGCGCTTATTGTTTTCAAGTTCATTAATAATTTCACAGGCTCTGATTTTTGGAGCTCCGGACAATGTTCCTGCAGGAAGAATTGAATCCAGAGCGGCCAAGGCATCAAGATCTTTTCTCAATTTTCCGGAAACTGTAGAACCGATATGCATCACATGAGAAAATCTCTCAACGGACAGGTACTTGTCCACTGATACAGATCCTATTTCGGCAATTCTTCCAATATCATTACGTCCAAGGTCAACCAGCATATTGTGTTCTGCAAGCTCCTTTTCGTCAGACAATAGCTCTTCTTCCAATTTCAAATCTTCTTCAGGAGTTTTTCCACGAGGTTTTGTTCCTGCAAGAGGAAAAGTATAGAGATTACCATTATTTACCTTAACTAACGTTTCAGGAGATGCACCGGCAATTTCTATATCATCGCTTGAAAAATAAAACATGTATGGAGAAGGGTTCGTGGTTCTTAAAACCCTGTAGGCATCAAACAGACTTCCTTCAATATCCGCCTCTATACGATTAGACAAGACAACCTGGAAAATATCACCTTCACGAATATAATCCTTTGCTTTTTCAACCATATCACAATATTTTTCACGACTAAAAACTGGCCTGAACTCTGATTTTAACTTTAACGGCGCAATATTAGGCTTCTTACCATGGAGAATTAAATAAGCAATAGTCTTTAACTGTTTACATGCTTTTTTATAATTCTTTTCCAAATCATCTGTCTTCATATTAACAATTATAATGATTTTTTGTCGGAAATTATCAAATGCTATTAACTTATCAAAAAGCATTATGTCAATATCCTTAAACTGATCTTGATTTTCAGCATCAAGCTTTAATGAAGGCTCAGCATATTTAATGTAGTCATAAGCAAAATAACCTACAAATCCTCCAGTAAATGGAGGCAAATTTTCTAATTTTGGAGATTTATTTTTATCAATCAAATCTCTTATTATTTCACTAGGATTGTTAGTTTTGATTGTTATTGTGTCTTCAGTTAATCTAGTAAAGTTCACATCACCCTTGATTTGAACTTCACCATTTTGGCAAGTTAATTCTATTAATGGATTGAATCCTAAAAAGCTGTACCTTCCCCAATTTTCAGCATCTTCAATACTTTCTAACAAAAAACAATGTTTAGTTATGCCTTTAAAAACTTTTAATACCTGAATTGGAGTTGAAACATCAGAAAACAACTCATAAGTTATAGGTATTCTTTTATATTGCTCATCTTTGGCAATTTCTTTTACTTCATCTAAACTTGGGGAAAACATTTTTTATCACCAATTATTTATATATAATTATTAGAATAATGTACTATTTAAAACCTTGTAGTACATATTTGTACATTATTCTACAATATCAAAACAAATAAAATTCAATAAAAATGAGGATTTCTACAAAAATGATAAAAAAGGAGATTTAACCCCTATTTTAAGTAAAATAATTTTTTTAGGTACTTTGTTTTGGAAAACAGCAATATTATAATATAGGACAGTGCAAACACAGCTATAAAAATTATCATATGATAAACTACAGGTATTTGTAGAGTGAATTTTGAATAAGGATATATTACCTGTAAGAATAATTCCAGGAAGAAAACATGAACTAAATAAATTCCAAAAATAAATGTAGACAGTTCCTTAAGTTTTGGACTATCATTTTCTTTATTCTTACAAATCGCTAAAACAAAAACAAAAATAGCAATGGAATATAATGTACTGGTAATGTCTTCACCGGTTAAGAAATAATTTCTTATTGATGGAATAGCAACAATATATGTTTGAACAGCCCATAACATGACGAATGCACTAATTATTCCTAAAATGTATATTATTATTCTCTTATTTTTGGCCAATTGGAATGTGCTGAGATACCATCCTAAGAACAGAAAGATTATCATTCTCATTAATGGATTCAGATAAAACTGTGCCACAAAATCTTTCACGGTAAAGTCTGCGCCTATAGTGAAAATGCCTAGCGTTTTTGGAATACATTGAACCACAAAACAACCGATAATAATCCATAGTATGTAATTTCTATTTTCTCTTTTTACAAATAACCTTAAAATCGGAATCAATAAATACATTCCCACTATCATGTACATATACCACATATGAGGATAATCAGATCCTTCAAAGCAGATTAAATAGTTTAAAAAAGTACTAAATGAAGTTGGCTGATGTGTCAGTGTTGGAAGCCCATATCCATAAAACAGTCCGTAAAATACTGTCCAAAATATAGTTATCAAAACGAGAGGAAGCCATGATTTGCGAATGAATTTTTTATCATCGAAAGGTTTGTCTTCATTTAGAAGCAACGCCCCACTAATCATTAAAAAGACTGAAATAGGAAAAGCACTCAATAATACATTAATTATGTTTTCTGTGATAAATTCTATAGTGTCAGGATTATAATTCAGGACAAAAAAAGCACTTAAATGCGCACCTATTACTCCCAGTATAGCCATTAATCTTAAAATGTCATAACTAAGATACCGTTTATTTTTCGTTGCCATCTAATATTTCCCCTATATAATATTTTCATGAAACATTTGAAAAATGTTAATTTAATATTAAATATTATGATTTCTAATGTATATTATCTTATCCATTTTTGTGGAACTGTCAAAAAGTTAGCTCTTGATTTCTTTTTTCAATCCATCCATTTTTTTTTGAAGCATTATCTGATTGAATACTCCTTCCATTGTTCTAAATTTTTTTTATGTGCTCATGGCATTGTATTACCTATGTAGTTTTCTATTTGGTTGAATATTGTTTTTTAAAAAATTTTTTGTAGTTTTTGAATCTTCTTTTTTAGCCAATAGCTCCTCTATTAGCATTCTATTAACAATATCAAAAAGTATATGTCGATAATTCTATTTCTCATTGATTCTAATCCATTGTACATCATATACAATGTAACCTGAGATTTTCAAATCTTCGTTTAAAAAGTAAAGTCCATCATGAATTGGAATAAAAAATAGAAAAATTAGAATATTCAAAACATTCTGAAAATCGAACAATAACTTATATTTAAACCTTTTTAAAGAATTTGACTAATTTTATGCAAAAATAAAGAAAAATAAAAAATTTAAAATAAATCTGTCAAAGAGCTAACTTTTTGACAGTCACATTAATTGTTTCAAGAGTTGATAAGAACAGACAACAAACAGAATTAATTCATTTTATCCTGTTCACGGCTAAATTCTATAACAATCTTTTTAATTTCACGAGATTCCAAATAAGGAAGGTTCTCTTTTAATTCTGTTTCCAAGTTTTTATTAATCTCCAGTCTTTTTTGCGCATATTCTTCATCACTTAAAGAGGATTTATATTCCTTGTTCAAATTTGAATATTTAGTGACAAGCGGTTGAATTATTGTTACAATATCTTTATCTAATTGATCATTAATTTCTTTTCTTTTTTTTACCTCAGAAACAAATCCTACAACAGTTATAAAAAATCCTAGAACAGTAATAGTTAATGCAGGCACCATAAACTGATTATTGCCAACAAAAAATACGGAAAGTAAAATTCCGACAAGAATTAATAAAATACCTATTTTTTTCAAATTCATAGAATATTCCTACCTTTTATTAATATATTTCCACTCCTGACTAATTGATATTACTATTAAATAAAGTGACACAATAGCCAAAATGGAAAATAAAACAATAAATATATCATTTGTAAATATTAAATTTCCAGAATCGACATGAACCATCACCTCTGCCAACAAGTTATTTATACAATGTGCGAGTATGCATGTTAAGATATTTTCTGTTTTGAGATAGATTATACACATGCACACACCAAATATGCTAGCCGAAATGATACTGCCATAACTATGGAGTGCTCCAAATAAAATTGAAGTAATTGCTATTGCAAAGGATGTTGGTACAATTAATTTAAGCCTATTTAAAAATACTCCTCTAAACAAAAGTTCTTCACATATGGGTGAAATGAGGATTGTTGAAATTATAGAACCTATTCCTGCAAGTGAATTTGCAGCAATTAAAGGAATTATAGGCATTGTTATAAATGATTGTAATCCTGGAATATTATCTATCGCAAATATTGATAAATACATCATCCCATAAGAAAAGAAAACATTTACTAAAACTATAATAATAAGAGATTTTAGAGATATCTTAGAAAAAATATTCTTCAAATCCTGTTTAAAATCCTCACCAAAAAACCTTAATCTATAAATAAAATAGACTATAACACCAACATAAATCCAATCTTCACTAATGGAATATCCAAAAAATCCAAAAAGAATTACTATACCCACCAATGCAAGAAGTACGATTAAAATCTGCAAGATAGTAATTTTCTTAAGACAATCATTTAATGAAGACATGATTAAAGATATGATTATATTAATATAAAAAATAATAAGATGAAGTTAAAAATAATTAACCTCTTAAATTATAAATTAAACCTTGGCAGCGATTTTGGAATAATGACATATATGGTGCAACTAAAAACAACATGATAATATTTGTAATAAGCATTCCCACAAATCCTATGCCTGCAGTTGATCCAACACCTGTAGTAAATAAACTTCCAACAGCAATGCCGAATGCACCAAAAATCAATCCAATAATTAAAGTAATAACGATAAATACAGCTATTGTAATTAACAAAATACCAATATACGCTAATAAATATCTTCCATAACCAATGAAAGACATTATCTCTTTTATTTTGGATATTTCAAATGCGGATTTTAAAGAATCATTATTGGCAGCCATATGAGGTACGGCTAAAAAGGCAAACAATGAAAAAATCAATGCCAGAATTATTCCAACCAAATATAATGCTGAATTCTTAAATATGTTTGAAGCAACAAGGATAATGATTGGAATTATCTCATAAACAATATAAACCACCAAATATTTTAAGCCATCAATAAACATTCCTTTCAAATCTGAAAAGTCTGGAGGCACTTCATCCACATTAATCATGGTTTGGGTTGATAGCTTTATAACTCTATAATTATATCCAAAGAAAAATACCAATGGAATAATTAAAAAATTCAAAAATGATAAAACTCCCAATATAAGGAGAATTGAAATTTTCCTTGATGCAAATTCTAATGAATCTTTGTAAATATCTAAAATCATTCTAAACTACCTTCATCTATAATAAAAACCTCTTCAATGTTATCCTTACCCAAAATTTTAGTAATTTTAAAGGCCAATAACAATGAAGGATTATATCTAGCATTTTCTAATGCATTAATGGTCTGACGAGTAACCCCAGCCTCATCCGCCAACTCTTGTTGTGTTAAGCCACTTTTCTGGCGAAATTCACGAATTTTAGTTTCCAAATAATCACCCATAATCATATAACTTTTACTGAAAAGTTAATCCTATATGTTATATTAATTTAGACATCTATATAAATATTGTCAATAATTTTTCACATAATAATCTCATGCAATGCCATAGATTTAATCCTAAATACTTAAACTATATGAATAGACAATTGACAAATATAGATATGAATATCAATTTAAAATGAGATGATAATAATGGCTATACATCCAATCGAATTTAGATACGGTACTCCCGAAATGAAAAAAATTTGGGAAGAGGAAAACAAATTACAAAGAATGCTAGACATCGAATCAGCACTCGCACAAGCAGAAGGAGAATTAGGAATAATCCCACAAGATGTTGCTGATGAGATTGCAAGAAAAGCAAATACAGAATATGTTAAATTAGAAAGAGTGAAAGCTATAGAAGCTGAAACTAACCACGATATTGCTGCATTATCAAAAGGAATTACTGAAGTTTGTGACAATGGAGCAGGAGAATATGTTCACTTTGGAGCAACTTCAAATGATATTGTAGACAGTTCAAACTCATTACTAATTCGTGACTCAATTGACGTATTGGAAGAAAAAGTAGAAAGATTGACTAAAATAATGCTCGATTTAGCTAGTGAAAATAAAATGAAAGTATGTATCGGACGTACACACGGTCAGCATGCACTTCCAACAACATATGGAATGAAATTTGCCTTATGGGCAGATGAACTCCACAGACAATATGAAAGACTGGAACATGCAAGAGCAAATGTCTGTATTGCAATGATGGATGGAGCTGTTGGAACAACAGCAGCATTGGGAACAGACGGATGGAAAGTCCACAAAACTGTTGCTCGCATCTTAGATTTGCCTGCTGCAAAAATTACAAATCAAGTTGTTCAAAGAGACAACCATGTTGAATTCATATCAACACTAGCAAATATTGCTTCAACTTTAGATAAAATAGCTTTAGAAATTAGAAGTCTTCAAAGGACAGAAATAATGGAAGTTGGAGAATACTTCGATCCAGAAAAACAAGTTGGCAGTAGTACAATGCCACATAAAATGAATCCGATTACCGCTGAAAGAATCTGTGGTGTTGCAAGAATTGTAAAATCATATGTAAATGCTGCTCTTGACAATAACCCTTTATGGCACGAAAGAGACTTAACAAATTCCTCCTGTGAAAGAATAATGTTTCCAGAAAGCTGCATATTAACAGATTACATTTTAAATTTAACAATCAAATTAATGAGCAATCTAGTATTCTATGATGAAAATATCGAAAGAAACTTGAATTTCACAAACGGATTAATTATGGCTGAAAGATTAATGGCCGAACTTACAAGAGCAGGAATGGGAAAACAGACCGCATATGGAATTGTAAGGAAAAATGCTATTAAAGCCAATAAAGAACAGTTATTACTCGGAGAACTCATCTTAGAAGATAGTGAAGTTCAAAAATACCTAACTGAAGATGATGTTGAAAAAATAATGGATCCACACACATATACAGGCTCAATTGAAATTATTATTGATGAATTATTGGAAGACTCTAAAAATTGGTTCTAAGGAGATAAAATGGCAATTAAAGAATTAAAATCAATTGATATATCATCATTTACAATCATATCAACAGGTATTGCTGTTTTATTTTCCATCATAATATCAATATTGCTTACAATAAGCATTGGATTATTAGTACCCAACAGCTTTGCAACAATAGCATATCTTATTCCTACGATTGTTTTTGGAACAATTATCAGTTGTATTTTCACATTTTTCTCAGTATCCTATCTTTATAATGTTTTATCAAAGAGATTCAGTCCTATCAAGTTGGATATTGAAGAAAATATTATTAAAAAAGTTTCACCAAAAGAAACAGGACTGATTGCAGGATGCATAGTGTTAATTATGGTTCTTGTTGTATATTTTGCATTTTCCTTACTCATTCCATTGTTTTTAAGTTCATTAATTACCGTGATGATGTACGGTTCACAAATAAACATGGCAACACTGGCATATCAACTACTGTTTTTAACATCCGACCCTACATTCATTGCAGTTGGAATAATAGGTAGTGTAATTATAATATCAGTATTTATACTACTTGCAACTTATATTTATAACATTTTAGCAAACAGCGAAAGAGGAATAATCGTAGAACTTACAAAAGAAGACAAATTAACCCAACTCGAATCATTAACCCCAGTAAACTTCGGTATAGCTATCGGTGCAATAAGTCTTATTTTAAATATCATAGTAGGGTTAATTTTGGTAATTAGTGGTGTTCCTATATTCAATACATTGGTAAGCATTTTATTAAGCTTTGTAATTGCATTTATAGAAGCAGTATTGATTGCAATATTTTATAATCTCCTCAGTCCAAGAATCGGAAAACTAAAAGTAGAATTGGAATAAGTTAATTAACTTATTTCTTTTATTTTTTTAATAAAATTAATGCTGAAATTGGAAGTTAACCAAATCCAGCTAAAAGACCTATGTTATAGATTAGAAATGAAACAACATATGCAGTTACAAAGGTAATGGCACACATTGTCAAAGCCCACCTATAACCATTCATTTCATGCTTAATCGCAGCAATGGTACTGAAACATGGGACATATAATAAAGTAAATGCCATAAATGAGTATGCAGACAATGGGGTGAAAGTATCCTGTATTAAATGTGTCATACCACTTTCATCATCTTCGTTCATGCCCCCAAGTGTACCGAAAGTAGATACAATAACTTCTTTTGCAGCTAATCCTGCGATAAGGGCCACGGCTGCTTGCCATGTGCCGAATCCTAATGGAGCAAAAATTGGGGCGATAAAGTTACCGATCATGCCCAATATACTGTCAGCAGATCCGTATTTAACACCTAACGGGAAGCTACCTAAAGCCCATAATACAATGGAACATGCAAGAATTACTGTTCCTGCTTTTTTTATAAATCCCATAACTTTTTCTCCGGTATGCAATAATACTCCTTTTAGTGAAGGGAGTTTATATGATGGAAGTTCCATTACAAATGGAGTTGTCACACCTTTCAGCAATATTCTTTTGAGAATTGATGCTACAATAAATGCCACTACGATTCCTAAAAGATAGATTGACAGTAATATAATTCCATTATATTCTTGGAAAAATGCTGCAATGAATATTGCGTAAATTGGTAATCTTGCTGTACAGGACATGAATGGTACAAGCATCATAGCAATCTTACGGTCATTATCGTTTTCTAATGTTCTTGTTGCCATGATTGCGGGAACTCCACAACCAAATCCTAAAATCATTGGTATAAATGCTTTACCATGAAGACCAACAAGTTTATGCATAATTAAATCCATAGAAAATGCGGCTCTTGCCAAATATCCGCAATCCTCAAGAATGCTTAAAAATAAAAATATTATGAGAAGTATAGGTAAGAAAGAAAGAACTCCTCCAACACCTCCAATAACCGCATCACATATAAATGATGTTAAATAGGGATTTGGTATAAGACTGGCTACAAATTCAGAAAGCATTTTAAAACCTATCTCAATTAAATTTTGAAACGGTGCACTTACATTATATGTAATTTCAAAAATTATAAACATTAATACCATAAAAATAGGAAATGCTAAAAACTTGTTCAGTACAATATTATCTATTTTATCAGTAAGGGTTTCTCCTTCAACAAGATTAATTTCAACGGATTTTGCCATCACATCATCAATAAATTCGTATCTTGCACTTGCAATTATTTCCTCAGGACTTTCATCATAAGCATCATTAAGGTGTTTTAACACATTATCTAATTCTTTGAAAATTGCTGAACTTTGGGGCGAATTTTGAACCTTTTTAATAATAATTGAATCATCTTCAAGCAATTTGATTGCTGTCCATAGTGAAGGCACATCAAGTAATTTCTCATCCTTTTCAATTAATGATTGTAGATTTACAAAATGACTTTTTAACTCAGCATCATAAGTTAAACTTTTAGAAGAATCAAAGGGTGCTTCTGCTTGCTTTTCTACACTATTAAACAATTCTTCGATTCCATAACCCGTTTTAGCATTGATGTCAATTACTGGAAAACCTAAAATTTCACTCATCAAATCAACATCAATTATATATCCTCTTTTTTTTGCAAAATCATTCATATTGAGTGCTAAAACTAAGTTTGCTCCCAGTTCCATCATCTGAACAGTGAGATATAAGTTACGCTCCAAGTTAGATGCATCAACCACATCAATAATTACATCCGAATCTTCATCAACTATAAAATCTCTTGATACAATCTCTTCCATCGAATGAGCACTTAATGCATAGTTTCCTGGCAAATCAACAATCTCATAATCATATTTTCCTCGCGAAAATTGACCTACGGCTTGTTCAACTGTTTTACCTGGCCAATTTCCAACATGCTGATGCATACCAGTTAACTCATTAAAAACAGTTGTTTTTCCAACATTGGGATTTCCTGCCAATCCAACCTTTAATTTTACCATAAAACTCTCCAATCATTAAATTTTAATTAACATTAACTTAAAAAGTATCCGTACTTTTGTATTGTCTATTTTACATATAATTTTAATATTATTTAATATTATTGTACAAAAATTATTCAGCTTTAAGAGGCAAGGTTCAAATTGATGACAAAATTCCATATATTAATCAGAAAAAAAGAGATTTTCTGAAAAGAAACATTATATAAATTAAAATTTAAAATATTAACTAACTATATGTTGGAGAGAATCATATGAAAGATATTTTCGATAAATGCGAATTTGCAGAATTTAATCTTAACAGCAGAATCATCAGAACAGGCGTTTGGGAAAGACAGACAGACGGAGGGTTTTTAACACCAGAAGTCTTTGATAGATATGAAAATATTGCAAAGAGCGGAGTTGGACTGATTTTATCCGAAATATTTGCATTTGATCCAAAAGACCGTTTCTACAAATATTCAACAAATACCAATTATAGAGGATTCATTAAAGACTACAAACAAATTACAGACATCTGCCATAACTATAATGTCCCTATTTTAGGCCAACTGGCATTTTTCTACTATGATGATGGAGATAATCAAAAAGCGGAGCCTAACGATTTAACAATAGAAGGAATTAGAAAGCTTCAAGCAGAAGTCATTACGGTTGCTAAAAAA
Source organism: Methanobrevibacter sp. (assembly GCF_045636185.1). Lineage (GTDB taxonomy): Archaea > Methanobacteriota > Methanobacteria > Methanobacteriales > Methanobacteriaceae > Methanocatella. Next base: position 19,481 of record NZ_JAZTXC010000001.1, read on the forward strand.
TTTTCCTTTGCAGGTTTTGACGGCATTCAAATCAATATGGGAAACAATTTTTATCTATCCCGATTTGTCAACCCATATTTCAATCAAAGGGATGACAAATATGGTGGAAATACACTGAATCGATTGAGAATTGTTCTTGAAATCATTCAATTAATTAAAAAGACAATAGGTTTCCATGTCAGCTGCAGAATCAATATTGAAGATGTAAGAAAAGGTGGAATGACACAGGAAGAAAGCAAGAAAATAGCTAAATTGCTGGCAGAACATGGTGCAGACAGTATCCAAATAACCGGCAGAACCATTTCTATGAAATATGATGCAGAAGAAAAGCATGTGTTCCTGGATTATGCAGATGAATTATCCAGAGAAGTCGATATTCCCATCATATTGGCAGGAAACTTGAGAGATATGAAATCAATGAATGAAATATTGAATTCCTCAAACGTTGAGTTTATGTCCCTTTCAAAACCTTTTGTTGCGCAGGCAGATTTTCTTGCAGATTGGAAAGAAAACAGAGATGGATCTTCCATATGCAGAGGATGCAATAACTGCTATTCCAAAAAGGAAAGCAGATGTTTCCAATTTAGTGATTAAAAAAATAGAATTAATTGATAATTAAATCAATTAATTTTTTACTCTTTTTATAGGTGGCACATAACGTTTAAGTAACAAGGATAGGGAAATGACTGTTACAGAACTTAATGCCATAGCCAAACCAGCCAATTCAGGCTTAAACATTATACCAAAGTTAGGATATAAAACCCCTGCAGCCACAGGAATCAATATTGTGTTGTATGCAAATGCCCAAAATATATTTTCCTTGATTCTTCTCATTACCTTTTTGGAAAATTGCACAGCAGCCACAACGTTTTCTAAATCCCCTTCCATTACTACAACATCACCACTTTCCATTGCAATATCAGTTCCATTACCCATTGCAACACCAATATCCGCTTGAGTTAATGCGGGAGCATCGTTAATCCCATCTCCAGTGAATAATACTTTTTTAGAACCATTTGATTGAATATTTCTGACAATGTCCAGTTTATTTTCAGGGAGTATTCCTGCCTCAACATTGTCAATGCCAACATCGTTTGCAACAGATAGTGCTGTACTTTCATTGTCACCCGTTAACATGTATGTTTCAATGTCCATCTTATGCAATTCTTCAATGGTTCTTTTAGAATTTGGCTTGACCTTATCTGAAAGACTTATGATTCCACAGACAGATGCATCAACTGCCAGAAGAATTATAGTTTTACTTTGATTTTCCAATTTCGCATAGGTATCTGAGATTTCATCAGACAAATCAATATCATTGCTTTCCATCAGTACCCTATTTCCGGCCAAAACGCTTTTGCCATCAATTTCGGCTTTGATACCTTTACCCGTGACATTTTCAAAATCAACAGTATTCAATAATTCCAAACCTTCAGCTTTTCTAACAATAGCTTTAGCAATAGGATGGTTTGAATTTTGCTCAACAGAAGCGGCTAAAGTAATTAATTCATCTTCAACAATACCATAAGCAATTACATCATCGACTTCAGGTTTTCCTTCAGTAATAGTTCCAGTCTTATCAAATGCTGCAACATCTATTTGACCTGCATTTTCCAAGGTGTCACCATTTTTAATCAGGATACCGAACTCTGCAGCCCTTCCAACACCAACAGTAACGGCTGTCGGAGTGGCCAAACCTAAAGCACAAGGACATGCAACAACCAGAATAGAAATCAGACAAGTAAGAGAGAAGAGCAAAGTTGCACCCAAAACAAAATACCATATACAGAATACTGCAATAGCAATAGTTAAAATAACCGGAATGAAATAAGAAACAATTGTATTGGCAAATTTTTGAACAGGAGGTCTTGATGACTGTGCCTTTTCAACCAAACGTATAATGTTGGATAAAACTGTTTCAGAACCAATTTTTAAAGCACTGATAATCAAAACACCATCCTGATTAATGGTACCTGCAAAAACTTCCTCCCCATCTTTTTTAACTTTAGGAATAGGCTCACCATTAATCATAGATTCATCAACATAGGATTCACCACCAATAACCTTACCGTCGACAGGTATTTTGTCTCCAGGCTTCACCATAAGTTTGTCTTCAAGTGAAATTTCTGCAATTTGAACTTCTTTCTGAGATATTATTTCATTGTTTTCATCGACTTCAACCAATGTAGCAACAGTAGGCTGAAGGCCAATTAACTCACGAATTGAATCTGAAGTTTTCTTTTTAGCCTTAGCTTCCAAATATCTTCCAATCATTAAAAATGAAGGAAGCATAACTGCAGATTCATAAAACATGAATGTATGATCCAAAACTATTCCAAATGTGCCCAGAATACTTGATCCATAAGCCACAATAATACCCATCGAGTACATTACATCCATATTCAAGTTTTTATGCATTAACCCATTGATTCCGGCTTTTAAAATTGGAAGTGAAACATATAAAAACGGTAAAATACTTACAAGCAATGAAAGCAATCCCATTGAAGAAATGTCAATACCAGTACTTTGATGAATTTGGTGGGTCAATCCCATTAACGGATCCCACATAGTATACATCAAAATCATCAATATGACTGAAAAAAACAGACCAACGATAATTCTATTTCTTTTACTTATTAAATCCTGTCTGTAAAGCTCTTCTTCATCGATTTCCGTTTGTCCATCGATTCCCAATAGTTCAAAACCCAGACCATCTATTACCTTTTCCATATCATCAATAGTGACCTTGCTTTTATCATAACGAACAAAAGCAGTTCCTGATGTTAAATCCGCTTTAACATCAAAAATTCCATCCAATCGAATTAAAAAATTCTCAACGTTCATAGTACAAGAAGCACAATGCATACCATCAATTCTTAAAGTGACTTCGTCTGAATGAAGTTCAAAACCCAAATTTCGTACAATGGAATCCATTTCATCATATGACATTTTTTTAGGATTTACCGTAATATGGAGCTTGTTTGTGGCCAAATCAGCATCCACCGCTTCAACACCATCTTCACGTTCAAATGTCTTATTGACACTCAATACACATGAAGCACAATGCATGCCCTCAATAGGCACATCCATATCCTTTAATTTTGCCATTTCATCACCATTTTATTAATATAACATATTTACTGGTAGCTTACCTTTATTTCATCATGAGGAACAGTTCTTCTAAAACGCTTTTTAGGATATCCAATGATAAAAGAAGAATACATGTGCTTTGATTTATCGATATTCGGGAAAAATTCCATTAATTTATCGTGATTGATTTCATCAGCCTTTAAAATAAATAATGAATAAAAACCACCTAAACCTAAAGAATAAGCCAACAGTTCTAAACGAGTATTTGCTATAACAGCACTAGTTTTATCAGTTGCAAAAGTTAAAATAAGCTGTTTTCCTTCCCAAAGTAATGGATGATATTTCTTAGAGGAGTTGTCTTTTAAATAATCACCAAATTCCTTTATCCTGAAAAATTCATTTTCTTCGACCTTGATTATATCATAGACCAAATCCATGAATTCATCCAATTTTTCATCCAAAACAACAAATTCAACATCCTGCTCATTTTGGGCAGAAGGTGAATAATAGGCTCCTTCAAATAATATATTAAAAGTTTCTTCATCAATTTTTTTCTTTTTAAACCAACGAACAGATCTTCTTTGCTTTAATAATTGAAGCAAATCACCATAATCAACTGGGATTTGTCGAGAATCATACTCTTCAATCCTGTCAAATTGATTTTCATATTTCAAAAGAGTAATTGCGCCCTGCGGACAAATTGCCATACAATGGCCACAGTCAAAGCAATTGCTTTCCAATTCATAAGCGAATTCATCAATTCCTATATTGTCTCTAATACATACGGATTTACAGAGTTTACATGCACTGCATAACTCCGTATCGATTCTTAACTTCCCTGCCATCCTGAACAACTCTTGTAATATTTTCTGGTTTTGTTAATAGTTCTATGTTTTCCAAGGGATTGTCTTCAATGAAAATTATGTCGGCACATTTTCCAGTGCCAATAAATCCAATATCATCTTTTCCCATGAATTTGGCTGATTTAATTGTAGCTGATTCTATAGCTTCCATAGGAGTCATTCCAATATCAATTAAATTTAACAATTCTTTTAAATTATTGCCATGAGGCATTACACCACTATCGGTACCCATTACAATATTTACACCATTTTCATAAGCTGTTTTAATATTCTCCTTGCATATCTTAATTATTTCTTCTATTTTTGCTAACTTTTCCTCAGCATAAATGTCCCATGGAGGAAATCCATTTTCATGCAAATAATGATTAACAAGCATAGTTGGAACTAATGTGACATTGTTTTCAACCATCCTTTTAGATGTTTTATCGTCAATAAAAGTTCCATGTTCAATTGAAGAAAAACCAGCATCAATACATTTATTCATACCTTCCAAACTATGACAATGGGCAGAAACTTTTAAATTGGTAGTTTTCGCTTCTTCAACAATGGTTTTAAGTTCCTCCAAGTTAAATTGTGAAAATTCCGGAGAATTATTTGTAGTCAAAACACCACCACTGCACATTACCTTAATAAAATCCGCACCTGCCCTTTTAAATTCACGAGTTTTCTTTAAAACTTCAGACGGACCATCACACCTTCCTTTTGGAAATCCGGGATACATTATTTCCATGTCAAAACCTGAAGGCAACATTAAATCAAAATGTCCTCCTGTCATGACTAATGGATTTATGGAAACTACCAATTTTGGGGCAGTAAACAACCCTTTTTGTTGAGCCAATTTAACACCCAAATCTGCAGATCCACAATCCCTGACTGTTGTAACGCCAGCATTGATAGTCTGCATCCCATGAGGAACAGCATTATAAAAGTGAATAGCTAGAGGATTAGCCATATTTTCCTCTTTATAAAAACCCTTGGCTAAAATATGCATATGACAGTCAATAAACCCAGGTAAAACATGACTATTATCTCCATCAATGACTTTAGCATTCTCTTTGGTTTTGATTTTATCTGAAGAAATTTCCTTAATGTATTTTCCTTCAATTAAAATATTTTGATGCTCTTTAATCTCATCTCCAGGATTGATAATATTCACATTTTGAATTAGGGTTTGCATTTAAATCGTCTCATAAAATAGTAATTGTACCATTATCTCCATCCACTTCAACTAAAGTACCGTTAACCAGATCTTCAGTCTCTGCAGGAGAATCAACCATTGGAATATCAGACATGATTGCACCAGTGGCTATAATCGGCTCTGCATTAAGACAAATGATAGCCTTTGGAGCAGTATTATTCTTCATCATCTGGAAAATAACATAAGACCCTACGGTAGAACCTTTTCCACCAGGAATAAATAAAACCTTGTCTTTGATTATTTGACCTTTTAATTCATGATTAGGGTCAATAACTTCACCATTTTCCGGATTTACACCACCAAGAAAACTAATTGGTTCTGAACTTACAATTAATTCTCCTTTTCCTTTTCCTTTTGCAATATTTCTACATTCAATCATTATGAAATAGTATATAAAAAGTAGTATTTAAAAAATTAGTTTGTAAAAAATAATATGAAGAACTAAACAACATCCTTTTTCATTACTTCACGCAATACTGCCGTTGCATAAGACCCCTTGTTAATGGAAAATTCAGCTAAAACACCATCATCTGTTGCCTTGGCAGATGCATCCCACACCTGAAAACGTGCAGACCTTCTAAGACCATGACTTCCCAAACGTGGCATTTTTGGAACTTCAAAATCACTTTTATCCAAATTGTAACTTTCAAGAACTCCCTTTTCCATTTCTCCAACTTCCCCTCCGGCAAAAGGAACCTTTGTACCAAATAAGGGAACTGTCGGATTAACTTCAAAATTGTCAATCAATTCCTGATATTCTTCGGGAGTTTTATCGCGAATGATATGTTCTTCATTGTCAATGATAATGTCACCTTCGATGTATTTGTTAAGCCCCATTTCAACACGGCGACTTAAAACATCGTTAAACAGATAAGATTGATAAGCATGAACAAACATTCTTTGTAATGGTTTTGGAAGAGCATGAATGGCATTCATATATGCTTTATCATCCAATTCGCCCTTTTTAGAATCCTTAATTAATTGACGAACCATCATCTTTTCATAACGCATTCCCTTTCCCATCAATTCCAATGACTTTTCCAAATCTCCGTCATCGTAAGCCTGTCTTGCCTGTTGATTTTCCAAACTTTCCTCTTCTGAAGGATTTCCGATATACCTTCTGACGGCTTCAGCCAAGTCATTTTGAACTAATGCTTCACCAACCAAATGAGTATTTGTTCTAGGCTTTCCGAAACGTTGCCAGCCAAAATAATTAGGAACACCAGTAATTTCAAGTTCTTTTAAGACTTCGTTTGCAATTTCCGCACTCTTTTCAATATCATCCAAATCCCTGATAAGAATTCTGAATTTGTTTCCTTTTAACTGGCCCATCCTAAGCTTTTTACGTCCGCGAGTAATTTCTAAAAAATCAGTTTTATAAATATCCAAGTTTTCAACTTGCTTGAATTGTTCTTCTGAGTCCATATTAGCAATACAAATCCATTGACGGGTTAAAGCCTTTTTATCTTTCATTCCGGCAAAGCCCATTCTTTTCCTGTCAATGTGCAAGTCACGGGCAATATCCAAAACAACATCCAGCGTGGTTCTTCCAATCTTTTCAATCCAAACCCAAACGTTTGGTCCTTCACCACCAGGAATCATTTCTGGAATTTCTTCAACATAAAAATCTTCATATTGGTTTCTGATAGATCCACCAATTCCATTTTGACCCGTAACATAAGTATTAGCATTTAACATAGTATCACAAAAGTAAAAATGCCCCGACCGGGATTTGAACCCGGGGAATGGGATCCGCAGTCCCATGTGTTATCCAAACTACACCATCGGGGCAAGAGAAAATAAGATATCATAATAATATAAGTTTTTCATAGTATTTAATATTTTTTTAAATTACGGCAAATCTTATATAACACTAATGAATAATATTTATATGTGCATTATTACTGGTGGGGAATCCACCACCACAACCCAATTCTCTACTAGGGTAATGCATGTTTGGGTATGTAAAGGCTGGTATATTCACCACCAAACACGTTATAATATCGGTCTATTACATACAATTAAAATCATTGCCAAGTATAAAGAGTATAAGAATAGCCATCAAAGTTTCGTGTGGCAACTGAAATATTACCTGCTTTTGTGAAATCACCAGATTCTGCCAAAACAGTAGAATCCAAATGATTTGTTTCTACAAACCGATAGTTAGTTAACTTAAATTCACCAAATTTTTCATCACAAAGCTGAGAAACTTCCCTTACGGATTTTTTAGAATTTTTATTTTCCTTTAAAATAGCTGTAATTTTGCTTAAAAAAGTTTTATCATTAAAATCAACTTTACCGGACAATATTTCCATGACATCCTGAGCATCCTTAGAATTATGAGCAATATCTGAATATGTAGGATATGGAAGTGAAACTAACGTATTTAACATCAGCATTACAATGATTAGAATACTTAATGCAATAATCGCATCCCAAAGATATAAACTTCCTTTATTGTCATTCATGAAAAGAAGTTAACTTCCATAATATTTAAGAAATATGGAAGTGCGAAAAAATTAATTTTCATTTATATACTTTATAACCTTATCCTTCTTGGCAATTGCATCTTCACATGCCTTTTGAACCTTTTCCTGCATTATTTCAAAGTCCTCAGGTGTTGTATCTCCGACTAACATTTTAATTTTTGTGTATGCAGCTTCTCTGAATAGTGGAACAAGTTTTTCAGTTGATGAATCTTCCTTAATCAAGATCGGTTCACCACTATCAGTGACCTGACCAATCTCTGAGATGTCAACTCCTGCTTTAGAAACAGTCTTTTTAACATCCTCTGCAATATCTTCAGGGACCACAAGCATCAATGAATCTGTAGAAACACCTAAAGGATCAATATTCAATGTTTCAAGCATGTTCAATACATTTGGAGCAACCATAGCACGGATATCCTTTTCATAAAACTCCAAACCGACTCCTGTCGTATTGGATATTTCATGGGCATCACCCCTTAGCCCCCCATTGGTTACATCAGTCATTGCATGAATATCCTTAACCAAATCAGCTTCAAATAATGACTGTGATGCCTGAACAAAATTAACGTTCATTGTATCCCATACAACATCAAAAAATCCATTATAAAGAGCGGTTGTTGTAATTGTTCCTCCGCCAGAACCTTCAGTCAAAAGAATTACATCCCCTTTGGTTGCGCCCTTACGTGCAGTTGGAGGATAATCTGATACTCCTACGCTACCTACGGCAGAAACGAATCTGTCACCTAAAACCATGTCCCCACCGACTCTTAAAGTACTTCCTGCAACAATAGGAACATTTACTAGTTCTGAAACTGCAGCTACACCTGCAGTAAAGTCAAATATTTTACCGACATCACCATCATCAGCCAAATGAACATCACTTAAAATAGCTACCGGATCTGCACCCATTACACAAACATCCCTTAAAGTTGCTCTTGTAACATGAAATCCTCCTAAAAATGGATATTCACTTAATCTTGAGTGTATTCCATCGACAGCAGTGGTAATATAAACATCATCGTTTTTAGCTTTTGAACGTACAACACCACCGTCATCCTGTTCTGTCGGATTTACCAGTGATGCAGTATCAGTTGAAGCCACTATATCTGCAATTCTTCTGTGAACAAAAAAATCTCCTGCTCCACGGGAACCAACACCCATTTCACCCATTCCAACACCGGATTTGGTGATTTCAGCAATCTCTTTTAAAAATTCGTCATCACTTTCTTTTAATTTTAACGTGGTTGAAACTTCATCAATGACTGCTTCAGCCATTTTGATCGAATTATCTTCAGAAATTTCCTTATATTCTCTTATTCTTTCGGCTAAAAGAACTGATAAATCTTCATATGAATAATCATCAATTCTTGCACGAACAAAACCTTCAATATCCATAATAATTACTCCTTAATATTAACAAAGTTTTTTAATATTTTAAGTCCAGCTTTTCCACTTTTTTCTGGGTGGAATTGTGTTGAAAACAGGTTATTTTGACTTAATGATGCTACAACATCTATTCCATATTCACAGGTGCCCGCAATAATAGCATCATCATCGGGAATTACATGATATGAATGGACAAAATAAAAATACTCTTTATCTACCCCTTCCAAAATAGGAGATTCATTAACTACATCTAATCTGTTCCAACCCATATGAGGAACTTTAACGCCTTCAGGCAGGTATTCGCAATGTCCATTAAATAAATTAAGTCCATCTACATTAGGGCTTTCTTCACTTTTACCCATTAGTACCTGCTGACCTA
>NZ_JAZTXC010000002.1:0-24052 GCF_045636185.1 Methanobrevibacter sp.
TATTGGTGGAAGATAATGTTAGAAACAGATGTTTGTGGAGTTCATTTTAGAAATCCTTTGATGTTGGCCGCAGGAATTATGGGAAGTACTGCTTCTTCAATGAATTGGATTTTAAAATCCGGTGCAGCTGGTGTTGTTAGCAAATCCTTTTCTTTAAATCCTCATCCTGGATATAAGAATCCTACAACCGTTGGTGTTGATGGAGGAATTATCAATGCAATCGGGTTGTCTAATCCTGGTGTTGATAATTTTAAAGAAGAGCTAAAACAAATCAACAGGGAAAATAATATAATTATTGCATCCATTTATGGTGCCACTCCTGATGAATTCAGTAGTTTGGTAGAGCAAATCAATCCGTTGGTGGATATGATTGAATTAAATATTTCCTGTCCTCATGCTATGGAAGGTTATGGTGCTTCCATTGGTCAGGATTGTAATTTAAGCCATACTATTGTGGCTGCTTCAAAAGATGCAAGTGAAGTTCCAATTATTGCTAAATTAACTCCTAATGTTACGGATATTACAGAAATAGCTAAAACTTGCGAAGATGCTGGAGCTGATGCTCTAAGTTTAATTAACACGTTAGGTCCGGGTATGAAAATCAACATTGATCTTGCAAAACCGGTTTTATTTAATAAATTTGGTGGAATGAGCGGCAAGGCCATAAAGCCTATTGCTGTCAGCAATGTTTATTCTGTTTATGAAGCTGTTGATGTACCTATCATTGGCGTTGGAGGAATTTACACCTTTGAAGATGTTGTAGAATTTATTTTTGCTGGTGCAAGAGCAGTTCAAATCGGTACTGCTATTATGGATGAAGGTGTTGAAGTATTTTCAAAAATTAATGCTGATTTGGAGTTATTTATGAAAGAAAAAGGTTATTCATCTATTGATGAGATGGTAGGCATTGCACATGGAGGTGACTAAAATGATTAGAGCACCTGAAGCTGTAAAAATTAAAGAAATCATTGACGAAACTCCTACAATCAAAACTTTCAAATTTGATACAGGAATTGATGCTAAACCTGGCGAATTTCTAATGCTTTGGCATTCAACTGATGAAAAACCGATGTCCATTTCCAATATTGGTGACGGCGAACTTTCAGTAAGTGTTAAAAACATAGGTGAGTTCACTTCTAGACTCCATGAATTGAAAGTTGGAGATATGATTGGGGTTAGGGGTAGTTACGGAAACGGATTTAAAACAGATTTTAAAGATAAAAAATTATTGGTTATTGGTGGTGGAGTTGGAATGGCTCCAGTTACTGGTTTAACTCGTCAATTAATTAAATATAATGATGTTGATGTTTTAATTGCTGCAACTACTAAAGATGAACTATTATTTTTGGATGAATTGGAAAACTTGGATGTGAATCTTCACCCATGTACTGATGATGGGTCTTATGGATTTAAAGGATTTGCTTCTGATTGCCTTACAAGTTTGCTTGAAGATGAAACTTATGATTATGCTTTTGTCTGTGGCCCTGAAATAATGATGATTGGAATATTCAATATCCTTGAAGATGCTAACATCCCTGCGGATTATTCTCTTGAAAGATATATGAAGTGTGCTCTTGGAGTATGCGGACAGTGCTGTGTAGATAATACTGGCTGGAGAATATGTGTTGAAGGTCCTGTTTTTGATAGTGAACAAATCAAATTAATAGAGGAATTTGGAAAATACAGACGTGATGCCTCTGGTGTAAAATATTAGAATAGTGGTAAATATGGAAAAGGATTTAAAGGAATATATGACTCCTCCAGTAATGTTGATACTGTTTTTACTTGTAGTTTCATTGATATTTGTATTTCCAGTATTAAACATGATAATATTGGGGGCAATCCTAGCTTATGGTATAAGGCCAGTCGCTAAAAGGATACAATCCAAACTAAAATTCCAATCAATTTCCATATTATTGGCGATGATTGTTGTAATCATACCATTAATACTTCTGATAGTTTATATCGGATCTGTTATTTCTGGATTTTTAGCCAGTTTTTTCGCTTCAAATCCAAATTTGGATATTAGCTCTGCAATAACTCAAATATCCAATTACATTCCAGAAAATCCATTTCTAAATGAAAATAATTTTCTTCCAACAATTGAAAGTGCCGGCAAATATGTATTAAATTATTTGGTTAGTAAATTAGGTTCTTTAGCCAACATTACATTAGATTTATTTGTATTAATCTGTTCCGTTTATTATTTCATCAAAGATGGTGATGCCTGTTATAATTTTATAAAATCATTTGTTCCGGATAAACATATGGAATTTTTCAATAGAACAGTTAAATCTATTGAGGATGTATTAAAAAGCATATTCTATGGCCACTTTTTAACATCTGTCATAATAGGCATATTCGGTGCAATAGGATATTCTATTTTAGGTTATCCGTACGGAATATTTTTAGGTGTAATAACAGGAATCTTGCAATTGATACCAATATTTGGGCCATGGCCGATTTATTGGGCACTGGCAATTATTGATGCATTAAATGGAAATTACCCAAGGGTTATTGTTGTACTGTTATTCGGATTTTTCTTAAGTCTTATAGATATGTATATAAGGCCAGCTATTTCATCACATCATGCTGATATCCATCCATTAATACTTTTAGTTGGATTTTTGGCCGGACCGTTAGTTTATGGTATTGTAGGTTTTATTGTGGGACCATTAATATTGAGTATTACTTATGTGGTTTTAGATAATTATAGAAAAGAATTAAAGGAGTCTAAATAATGGAACGAGAAGTTGTTATTTTGGACATTGATTATGTAACATATGAAGATAAACCTGTGATTAGATTATTTTCAAAAGACGGCGATAAAAATGTGGTATTAATTGATGATTCATTCACACCATATCTTTATGTTTACAGTAATGCTCCCGATGAATGTATTGACGATTTGAATGATCTGTTAGATGATGTTGTAATTGAAAAGGTCACTAAAAAAGATTTCCAAATAGAAAAAACTTTCATTAAAATAACCTTCACTCATCCACAAGTACTGTCTAAACACAGGGATGAGATTAGAGATTTGGACAGTGTATTGCAAATCAGAGAATTTGATATTCCATTTTATAGGAGATACCTGATGGATAGGGATGTAATACCAATGACCAAAGTAAAGGCTTCCGGTGAAAAGCTAGATTCATTTTTATCATTGGACAGTGAAAAACATGACATTGAAATAATAAAATTGAATGAACCTCTTGAAAGGGTAGATGAAAATTCAAATGATTTCAGAATACTCAGCTTCGATTTGGAAGTGAGAAATCCTCATGGAATGCCGGATTCTGCTGACGATGAAATAATCATGATTGGTGTTGCAAGTAATTTTGGAATCAATCAGGTAATATCAACTAAAACTAATTCTAAAAGTCGCGGTGACTTTGTATATATGGTATCATCAGAAAAGGAAATGATACAAACGTTTGCAAACATCATAAAGGAAAATAATGTGGATATTGTTGTGGGATATAATTCGGATAACTTTGATTTTCCGTATTTGATTGACCGGGCCAAAATTCATGATGTGGACTTGGATTTAGGAATGGATGGGTCTGATATTCGTTTCATTAAAAGAGGATTTGCCAATGCCGCTTCAATGAAAGGACTAATTCATGTTGATTTATATTTGGTAATGAGAAGATACATGACTCTTGAGAGATACACATTGGAGAGAGTCTATTACGAATTGTTCGGTGAAGAAAAAATAGATGTTCCTGGAGACAGAATCTGGGAATTCTGGGACAATGGTGGTGAAGAGTTAGACAATCTATTTGATTATTCTTTAGATGATGTTGTATCAACCTTGAAAATTGCAGAACAAACCTTGCCGCTTAACCTGGAATTGACTCGTATAATAGGTCAGCCGTTATTTGATGTAAGCCGTATGGCCACAGGCCAGCAGGCAGAATGGTTTTTAGTAAAACAGGCTTATTTTGATAATGAAGTTGTACCAAATAAACAGGGATCAAACTTCACAGACCGTGCAAATGCAGAAGATAATGAAGGAGGATTTGTACTTGAGCCCGATAAAGGGTTGCATGAGAATTTGGTTCAGTTCGATTTCAGAAGCCTGTATCCAAGCATCATCATTTCTAAAAATATTTCTCCGGATGTTTTGATAGAGGACGATGGGGTTAATCCTGAGGAGTATAACATGTCTCCGGAACATGAGTTGAAATTCAGGAAAACTCCTCAAGGTTTCATTCCGTCAGTTATTGATAAAATCCTGCAGGAACGTTTCAGAATCAAACGTGAAATGAAGGCATGTGATGACCCAACTGAAAGAAAAGCTTTGGATGTACAACAGCAAGCTATTAAACGATTAGCAAATACGATGTATGGTATTTATGGTTTCCCACGTTTTAGATGGTATTCATTTGAATGTGCAAAAGCTATTACTTCCTGGGGAAGACAATATATTAAGCATGCTATGAAAGAATCTGAAAAATATGGTTTTAAGGCTATTTATGCTGATACTGATGGATTTTATGCAAAATATGTTAAAAAATAGTTTGTTATATATTAAAGTTAATAACATTATGGGGCCATATTAACAGAATTACTTTAATATAATATGGCTGAAAAATCATAAAAAAGTTAAATTAATTCTTTTCTAATATCGTCTCCGGCAACGATAAGCAATAATGAAAATAATATGAGTATTATACTAAAACCGATAACTATGAAATTCAATATTGCTATTACAATATATAATTTCCATAGTATGCTATCATTATCATATTTAATTGAAAGTAAATATATGAATATGGCAAAAATAAAGTATAATGATACTTCAAATACTAGCATATCAATATTGGCTCCTCTTTGAGCCAATGCGAGCATGCCAGTATCTGAATTAAGTGCAATAGTTACTATTAATAATAGAATACCAATAGCAACATATCCATAGGACACTATTTTGCTAAATTTCTACCTTGGGGTCTATTTTCAATCATCGGAGTCTATTCTTCAAGATATGAATCAATATCGATGCTTAAATCATCACAGATTCCTTTTAACTGTTCGTATAATTTAGCATCAATTTCAATTCCATTTTCTTCAGCATCAGCGATTCTTTTAACCTCTAGATCTCCAGGAATTGCAACAGTTTCACCAGTTGCTCTTACTTGGGATACAAAGTCTTCGGTATTAGCTACAAAATCGCCAAAATCTCCAAATTTGGATGGATCAATTGCTATGTATAAATCTCCTTTAGTACAGTCTTTATCTGGTGAAGCGGTACCGCTAACCCCTATTCCATAGCCTGCCTGTACTAATGGTCCGGTTAAAATTTCAATCATTAATGCAAGTGCATAACCTTTAAATCCACCAAATGGTAAAATGGAACCTCCATCTAGAGCTGCTTCAGGGTCAATTGTTGGATTTCCTTCTTTATCCAAAGCCCATCCTTCAGGCAATTCTAAACCTTTTCTTTTTGATTCGATGATTTTTCCACGAGCAGTAACTGATGTTGCCATATCAACAGTAATGTAACTTTCAGATGGAATACCTATAGCTAATGGGTTGGTTCCTATTAATGCATCTTTTCCACCTAATGGTGCAATTGCAGGGTCAGTATTGGCCATTACAATTCCAATAACATTTTCCCTTAATGCTAAATCAGAATAAAATCCAGTAACACCAAAGTGGTTTGAATTATGCACACCAACACAACCAATACCTACTTCTTTTGCTTTTTTAATCGCAAGTTTCATCGCTTTGTAGGATACTGCTTGTCCAAATCCGCTGTTACCATTTATTAATGCAATAGCAGGGGTTTCTTTTTCAATTGTAATATTATCTTCTAAATTGATGGTTCCTGCTTTAATACTAATTAAATATTGTGGGAATCTTCCAAGTCCATGAGAAGTAAATCCTTTTAAATCAGCATCGATTGTAGCTTCAGCCACTAACTCACAGTCTTCATCACTAGCCCCTAGTTTTTTCAAAATTTCTTTTACCAGAGCTATTTCATTATCTTTATAAATTTTCATTTTCTCCCTCCTAATATTCAATTGTTGAGCCTTCGAAAGCTTTTACAACAATTTTTTCATCATCAGTTACTTTACCAATAATTTGGCATTGGCAATATTCGTTTAAAGTATCCATTATTTTTTCAGCTTCGCTTTCTTCAGCGATTACAACAAAGCCTATTCCCATATTGAATACTTTATACATTTCTTTAATATCGACGTTCTGTTCGTAAATAAGCTTGAATATTTCTGGTATTTCAGGCAAGTCATTTATTTCATAACCGATACCTTTTTTCAAACGTCTGAGGTTTGTAAATCCTCCTCCAGTAATGTGAGCTAATCCATTAATTTTATATTCTTTTTCAAATAATGCTACAATAGGTTTTACATATAATTCAGTAGGTCTTATTAATTCTTCACCAATAGTAGTTTCACCATTAGGCATTTTATCATCGACGCTAAGTCCGGCGTCTTCAAATATTGCTTTTCTGGCTAAACTATAACCGTTTGAATGAATACCATTACTGTTAATTCCAATTAAAACATTTCCTGGCTGAATATCTTCGCCGGTTATGATTTTATCTATATCAACAAATCCAATACCTGTTCCGGCTAAATCAAAGTCTTTAATAATTCCTGGAAGTGAAGCAGTTTCTCCTCCAATAATGGCTATTTTTGATTCGTTAGCTCCTTTAACAAGACCTTCTGCTATTTCAGCAGCTCTTTGAGGATCGGGTTTTTCAACAGCAAGGTAATCAACTAATGCTATTGGTTCAGCACCAACACATAAAATATCGTTTACAACCATTGCAATGCAGTCAATTCCAACAGTATCATATTTGTTCATCATTTCAGCTATTAATATTTTACTTCCCACACCGTCAGTACTCATAGCAATAGCTTTATCGCCTAATTTAACTAAAGCAGCATAATGGCCGCTATCAGTAATTATGTCTCTACATTCTAATGTTGATTGAAGTTTAGCAGCGATTTCTGACACGGTTTTTGCTTCTAAATCAATATCTACACCAGATTCTGAATAAGTAACCATATAATATTCCTCATTAGCATTTTTTTTAAAAATTTTATTTATACTATTCATATATTTGTCTTGATTAGTATATATTTTTTATTAATGTATTCTAACACAATCTAAATTGATAGGAGTCCTTGTTTCAATTTTATAACTTCTATGGATTGATGAAGCTAAGTCTACTGCTTTTTTAGGGTCACCGTGACAAGTAATGACCTTTTCAGGTCTTGGATTAAGTCTTTTTACATATTCCATTAATTGTCTTCTATTGGAGTGACCACTGAATCCATGGATAGTTTTGGTTTCCATGTTTACATGGAATTCTTTGGTTTTACCATCATCATCTTCAAGAGGAACATCTTTTCTTCCTTTTTGGATTCTTCTACCAAGAGAACCTTCAGATTGATATCCTACAAATATTAAAGTATTTCTTTCATCTTCACATAGCCATTTGAAGTATTCAACAGAATTTCCTCCAGTTAACATACCTGAAGTTGATAAGATAATTGCAGGTTCCGGACTTTCAACAATATCTTTCCTTTGATTGTAATTTTGAACTTTTATAAACATGTCTGAGACAAATGGATTTCTTCCCATATGGAATATTTGATCCCTTAAGTCTTTACTTAAGTATTCTGGTCTGGCTGTGTGGATTGCTGTAGCTTCCCAAATCATACCGTCAATGTAAATTGGTACTTCTTCAATCATTCCGTGTCTCATGTATTCTTCAAGCACTACCATAAGTTCTTGTGCTCTTCCTACTGCAAAAACAGGAACCAATACTTTTCCACCACGTTTTAAAGTTTTATAAATGCTTTTCATCATTTCTTTTTCAGCGGAGTTTCTTGATGGTTGAACATCCTCTTTACCACCGTATGTACTTTCCATAATAACAGTTTCCGCACGAGGGAATCTTATTGTTGCAGGTTCAAGTAATCTTGATGGTTCATACTTAAAGTCTCCAGTATAAACAAGGTTGTATGCACCGTCTCCAATATGCATATGTGAAATTGCTGAACCTAAGATGTGTCCTGCATTATGTAATGTTAATCTAATATCTGGTGAGATATCAGTAACTTCCCCATAATCTAATGTGAGCGTATTTTTAATTGCTTTGTGGATATCCTTTACGGTAAAAGGTAATGGATTTCCTTCTCTGTGAGCAATATCAATATGATCCAGTTGCAATAATGTTGTCAAATCTCTGGTAGGGGTTGTACAGTAAACAGGTCCTTCATATCCGTAGTGATAAAGGTATGGTACAAATCCACAGTGATCTAAGTGGGCGTGGGAAATAATAACTGCATCTAATTCTTCAATTGAAAATTCTGGAGCAGTTAAATAAGGAAATGCAGTCTTATTGTCCGGTGCAGCTACATTAACACCACAATCTAATAAAACACGACTGTTTGGAGTTTGTAAAAGCATGGATGAACGTCCCACTTCTTTAAATCCTCCCATGGAAGTTACTCTAGCCCAATCGTTAGGGTATTTGCTTCCTTGATGGATTTGACGTCCAAGTCTTTGCAATAATTTTTTTCTGTCTTTACTACTATTTTTCAATGTAGTTCTAATTTTACCAATAACATCTGAACTGATAGGTGGTGTCCTTAAAATTTTAGGTGCCCAACCAGTATTTTTAACAATATTTCTTGAAGTTGCTCCATATTTACCAATAACAAGTCCTGGTTTTTTAGCAGTAATAACAACTTCACCTGTTACAGTATCAAAGTATATGTCGGTAATTTCTGCACCTTCAGGAACAATTTCATGAATTTTATTTATTGTTTCTTCAGGTTCAAGTAAAGCACTTTTGTCAGATCTAATAATAATTCTTTTTCTAAGCTCTTTTGCAAGTGACCTAACCAAATCACCATTTTCAGTAATGACCTGTGGGTTTTTTGTATATACCACAACTTCAGGTCCCTCAAATTCAACTTTTGAAACCTGTGTGTCTTTTGGTAATTTAGCCAAAATCTCTTTTTTAATTTCATCTAAAATGTCTGAAGTCATATAATCCCTTCAAAAATAGTTAGTGTATTAAAATAGTTTGTGAAAAGCTTTTTGCTATAATTAGTTAAACTTCACAAACCATGTACACTATATTATATAAAAAAATAGTTAGTTTATGAAAAATTAGTTATCGCTTAAATTTTTTCTAGAATATCATTAATTTTTTCATTCTCTAACATTTCAAAGCCGTTTTTATCTACTTTAGCGACTAAATATCCGTTACCGGAAAAAGTGTCACGTTCAGCAGCAGCTCTTATAGCTCTTATGGCTATTTCTATTCCTTCATCAGTTGTAAGATCATCTCTGAATCTGTCTTCTAACACACCATATGCTACGATAGAACCAGATCCGGTTGATATATAAGTATCTTCAATCATACCACCAGCTGGGTCGAGTGAGTAAAGGGAAGGTTTATCTCCATCCATACCTCCGAGTAATGTTTGGACATACATAGGTCCTGAACGTAATATGTTTGCAGTTAAGGATGCAGCAGCTCTAACGCTAATTACATCATTGTTTCTCATTTCATAAAGAGAAACTTCTGCTTCAATTATTTTCATAAGACTTTGCGCATCTCCAACAGAACCAGCTATGGTTGTTACGATGTGATCATTAATTTTAAATATTTTTTCTGCGACTTTATGAGCTACTAAATTTCCCATACTAGCTCTTCTTTCGCTTGCAAATACAACACCATCTTTACAGGTAATACCTACGGTTGTTGTACCTTCTAAAATTTTGTCATCCATTCAAAAACACCTCTACAAGTATTTAAAATATAATTTAACACTCTTTTAGGTTATCGTCAATAAAATATTATTTAATTTTATTTAAAATCAGAATCAATATGTCAGTTTAAACTAACAATTTAATATTAGCTATCGAAGTATATAAACTTTTCTTAATACTTTTTATATATTTCAATTTTGTTAGTTGATTTTGCATAATTTAAATTCCATTTTTCTTCTACAATTGGGATGTTGTTTAGGTTTGTAACAATTTTTCTATATTGGGACAATTTTTATCAAGTAATAATTTTTAAATACAATTCTATTCATATATACTTTTTAATGAAATATAAAAAAATTGGTGATATTTTAATTTTAAATCATAATCCAAGTAATTTAGAGGAATTGGATCAAAAACATAACGTTAAAACTATAATGAAAATTAATCATATTCAAGGAACAAAAAGGGAGCCGGTTTATAATATTTTATATGGCAGTGAAACCGAAACAATCAATAGAGAAAACAAATGCTTATTTAAGTTGGATTTATCTAAAGTAATGTGGTCAAAGGGCAATGTCAATGAACGCCTGCGAATAGCCAATTTGGTTGAGGATAATGAATCTGTCATTGATATGTTTGCAGGCATAGGCTATTTTTCCATCCCCATTGGTGTTCATGCTAATGCAAAGGAAGTGGTTTCCATTGAAATCAATCCCAATTCTTATCATTATTTGTGTGAAAATATTAAACTGAATAATTGTGATAACATCAATCCTGTTTTAGGTGATTGTTTGGTTGAAACACCTAATTATAATGCTGACCGTATTTTAATGGGCTATGTTAAAACAACACATCATTATTTAAAAGTAGCTATCAACAGCTTAAATAAAGGAGGCATTATTCATTATCATGAAACTGTTCCTGAAAAATTAATAGAAACAAGACCTCTTTCACGGATAAGGCAGTCTGCTGGTGATAGGGAAGTTGAGCTGTTAAAAATAAATAAAATTAAGAAATATTCCCCTGGAGTATGGCATGTAGTTATAGATGCTTTAATAGATTAAGCGTTTTTTCGAGTAAGGCATCGTTTAGCCATTCGTCAGTTACATATTTTTCATAAATGCACAATCTTTCAGTTAATTTAAATCCTGTATCAACGGTTAAATTATTCAATACATCTATTGTTGGCCAAGGGGATGTTGGATTCACATAATCCACACTGACTGGTGACACTCCACCCCAATCATCTGCTCCACAAAGCAAAAAGTTTTGAGCGGTATCATAATTCAAATTCGGCGGGACCTGAATACTGACATCCGTATCTCCAAATAATAATGTGGCTGCAGTTACTGTACGAATCATATCCAAAAGACTAGGTTCGGGCCAATCCTTCATTTCAATGTAAGGTGTTCGTGTAAAGTTTTGTATGATTATTTCCTGAATATGGTCATATTTATCATAAATTTCACGAATGTCAAACAATGAATCAACGATTTCTTCTTTTGTCTCACCAATACCAATTAATATGCCTGTGGTATAAGGAATTTTTAATTTTCCGGCATTGGTTATGGTTTCTAGTCTTAATTTAGGATCTTTTCCAGGACTTTTTTTGTGTGCCGGAAGTTCCATTAATCTTTCAGATGAATTTTCAAGCATCAGTCCCATTGATACATTAACTTCCTTGAGCTTTTTTAATGCATCATAGGAGAAGTTTCCTCCATTGGTGTGGGGAAGCATATTGGTTTCATCCAATGTCATTTGGCAGATATCAACAATATAGTCAACCATGTTGTCATAGCCAAATTCATTCAATCTTTTTAAAACCACTTCTTCTTCATCTGCATCTTCACCAAAAGTAAATAACGCTTCTTTACATCCCTGCTTTTCAGCTATTTTTAATTCTTCTAAAATTTCTTCTTTTGTTTTTAGAATAATAGCATCTTTGTCTGTAGGATTTTTCTTGAAATTGCAGTATCCGCAATCATTTCTGCAGATTTCTGTCAATGGAATAAAAATATTTTTAGAATAAGTAATGAGATTATTCTTTCGATATTGGGCGGCTTTGGCAGTATATTTTAGAATATCCAAACCTTTTGCATTCAATACTGAAAGAATATCTTCTTTTGAATAGTTCGTCATTTTCTACTCTTCTTTTTCAGAAACAGTCACTTCAACATATAATGGAGGTATTTCGTTTTTATCCTCCCATATTGCAATAATAACATCAAAACTTGGAAGTTCAAAGACTTTATAAACAACTACAAGTCCCATTGATTCTAATTCTTCTTTTACTCTTGAAAAACCTTTATTGTCAACGCTAACAGTTTGCAATTCACTTTCTTTTATATGTTTGTCGCCTGATTTTAAAATTTCTTCAATTTTATCAGAATCTGCTGGAACTTCAACACCACCAAGTTCTTCTCCAATTTCCAAAACTTTTTCTTCAAGCTGATTGATTGGTATTACTTTTCTTGAACGGCTTCTAACAATCAGTATTTTGTCATTGTCAATGGCTGGGCGTGATCCTTTAAATGAATCAAAAAAGCCCATAACACTTCCAGCTATTTCGTATTTCTTTTGCATTAAATCAAGTCCTTATATGTTTAATTCCTGTTTTAACTCGCCCATTGTTGTTACTTTTTCTGCAAATGCATTATGTCTGTGTATACTTTCTTGATTTTCTTGGCGAGAAGTAATTAATGTATCATCTGGGAAATCAGAGTATTTTTCTGCAATCATTTCCATCATGTTTCTAACACAATCTTCAACGAAAACAGGTTTTCTGTGTGCATTCATTACTGTTGCGTTTTCATCTGGTCTTTTAAGGAGTTCGCATACCGGGGAGGACATAGATTTTTCTATTATTTCAATTATATCTTCTCCTTCAACATTCCATCCTTCAGGTACTTCAAGCAATAAAGTTCCTACTCCTCTTTGGTTGTGTGATGCGAATGTTACGGTATCAATTACTTTTTGTGTAGTTTCTTCATCTAAAAATTCTAATAATTTGTTTTTATCAGATTCCCTTACGGATTCTTGTGCACATGGACAAACGGTCATTCCAACTAATTCTGCTCCGATGCTTTTTCTGATTTCAACATTACCGTCATCGTCTCTTAAACCAACAGCTTTTGCTTTAAGGTTTGCCATTTCTTGAGTTTCATGTTTGGTGACTGGGGATTCACGCATGAACATGTAATCGGTAGTCATGGAAATTTCAACACGTTTTGCATATTCGTGTTTGTCCATCATTTTTTCAACAATCATAGCACATAATGATTCTACTCCAAAATTATTGTCTGTAGATATGCTGTCTAAAACTTCGCTGATAGCTTCAGGATTTCTAGACATGTGCACTCCTTTTTGGTCAAAAGGTAAATCTACAAATGCATCAAATGTTGGTAATAGAATTATAGGCCTTTTATTTGGTCTTTCAAGTTGCAATAATTTTTTAACACCAGTTACTCCTACTCTAGTTAACTTTATAGGGATATTAGGTGTATCATCTTGCGTGTCTGGTAAACAAATTGCCAATTTCATAACCTCTATAAATAATAATTTTAATAATATATTTATATAGTTTTTAATATTTATATTAGTTAGGTCAACTAAATTTTTTTTATATTGTTATAAAAAATAATTGTTAAAAAAATGTTTAAATATTTAATTTTTTTGTTTAATTTCTTATGAATTCAACAAAAAATTTTAGATAATTTAATTTAATAAAAATAGGTTGGGTAGAATTAACTACCTCATTTATAAAATATTTGAAGATCCCATATCTTCTTTAATTACATCAAGAACGGTTTGAGTGTATGTTCTTTCTATAATTGGGTCTTTTAATAATTCTTTAATAAAAGAATTTAATTCATTGGTATTTCTGAATTTAGCAATTAAAAATGCATCATATTCTCCAGTAACATCATATATGCCTACAACATTTTTATTGAAGAAAGTTTTTTCTTCCCAGTTTTTGAGTTTTCCTCCTTTAACTCTTACTCCAATAATAGTTGTTAAAACAAAACCTAATTTTTCATGGTCAATTACTGGGGAGAATTTTTTAATAACTCCAGTTTTAACCATTTTATCAATACGGTTGTGGATAGTTCCAACAGATACATCTAAATCTCTGGATATTTGTCTGTAAGATGTCCTGACATCCTTATTAATAATTTTTAATATTTTGATATCAGTCTCATCTAGTTTTACTATGTTGTCTTTTTCCTTAACCATAATCATTTTCCTCCATTAATATGATTTATATAATACACTATTATATACAATACATTATTTAAAATTTTTCTTTTTTTTTATTTTTTTTTATATAATTTTGATTAAATTATTTAATGTAATATAATTTATACTCTTTTATCTCTTTTTTATATTGATTTTCTAGATATTGTTTAGAAAATTTAATAATCAATTAAGAATTATTTAATTTTAGTAATATGTCTTTTATATCATTTATTGATGCATTGGTTTTAATTCCGATAGGGCTGAAATGTGTTTTTTCAGCTTCGAAGCCATTATTCCTTATTTTATCAAAAATCAAATCTAATTTTGGAGCGCTTATCTTTAAAGACCTGCATATTGAGTGCACATCATAAAAAGTAGCAGGACTATCCGCCTCAATCAAGCATGCATTTAGCAATTTTAATAATTGATTTTTTGTATTTAGTTTTTTATTTTCTGATTCATCAATCATTTTTGATATGAATTCCTTATTTTGAATCTCTCCAAGCCATAATGGGCCTGCTTGAATTAATTTTTCACCGCATTCCGGACATATATTTGGAACAGATGTGGCAAGACCATTATTTGTCTCTCTGTATAGACATTCCTTGCAATGACTGATATATCCAATATTTTTCAATGATTCGTCACTTTTTTTTGAACCTTTTTTAACTTTTAGGTATAATCTCATATAATGTTCAGTACTGTGGGACAATAATACTTCAATGCATTTTGCATATTTGGACAATGTCAGTGCACAAAAACCGGCAAGAATCCTAATGCCTGTTTCATGGCAATATTCGCTTTTGTATGGTTTGGAGTTATATTTGCGAATACAAGGTTCTTTATATGTTCCACATAAGGCTGATGTATCAGTAGCAGTTACGCATAACAGGGATTCTCTTCGGGCACAGTATCCCGCTGAATCTAGAAATGGTGATGGGGTTCCAAATGGATCTATATCAATAACATCGAACTTTCCCCGGTTAAGCCTTAAAAAAATACTGGCGTCCTGCTGGGATATTGTAATATCATCTAGCTGATTCAAATCAACATTATGCTGTTCAAATTCATTTGCCAATTCGCTTATATCATTTATTGACACATCCCCAACTCCATCAATTTCATTTTTATAGCGAACACCCCTTATTCCGCTTCCTCC
Organism: Methanobrevibacter sp.; assembly: GCF_045636185.1. Classification (GTDB taxonomy): domain Archaea; phylum Methanobacteriota; class Methanobacteria; order Methanobacteriales; family Methanobacteriaceae; genus Methanocatella. Next base: position 15,158 of record NZ_JAZTXC010000002.1, read on the forward strand.
AAATAAATCACAGATATTAATATCTCTTTTCTGTTCTTTTTGATAAGTCTGGAGTGCTAGAATTGAAATATCTCTATTTAATTCCATATGGGGATTGTAAAAAACAGGTGCATCAGATGAAACTTTTTCATATTCGGGGAATTGTATTTTTGTTAATCCTTCTTCAATTGTTTTAAGTTTATATTCATCCAAATTAATCACTTTTAAATTTAATTACTTATTATTTTAAATATTATAAAATTTAAATATTATTGTAGTATAAAGGTGATATTGTGTCAGAAATTAAAGTTCCCATAGCAAAACCAATTATAGGACAAGAAGAAATTGATAATGTGGTTGAGGTTTTGAAATCTGGAATGATTGCTCAAGGACCAAAAGTTTCAGAATTTGAAAAGGAATTTGCATCATGGGTTGATGCGGATTACGGTGTTGCAACTAATTCCGGTACTGCAGCCCTGCATGTGGCATTGCTTTCCTGCGGTATTGGTGCGGGTGATGAGGTAATTACAACCCCATTCACATTTATTGCAAGTGGAAATTCAATAGTTTATACAGGAGCAAAGCCTGTATTTGCAGATATTGATTTAAAAACTTATACTTTGGATCCTGAATGTATTGAATCATTGATAACTGATAAAACAAAAGCAATAATGCCTGTACAATTGTATGGTCAGTCTGCAGATATGGATGCTATCTGTGATATTGCCCAAGACCATGATTTGGTTGTAATTGAAGATGCTGCTCAGGCTCATGGAGCAACATTCAATGATAAAAAAGTAGGTAATTTAGGTGACATGGCTTGCTTTAGTTTCTATCCGACTAAAAACATGACAACCTCTGAAGGAGGTATGATTACCACAAATAATGAAGAGCTAGTGGAAGAAGCACATATATTCAGAGCTCATGGTTCAAGGGTAAAATATCACCATGATGACATTGGATATAACTTTAGAATGACTGATATTTCAGCGGCTATTGGTCTTGCACAATTAAATGTAATTGAAGAATTTAATAAGAAAAGAGCTGAAAATGCAGCTTATTTAAATGATGGGTTAGCTGATGTAGATGGAGTAGTTACTCCTTATGCAAGGGAAGGCTCAAAACATGTATATCACCAATACACTATTCGTGTTGAAAAAGGAAATCGTGATGATTGGATAGACATTTTGACTGAAAATGGAATCGGTACCGGTGTTCACTATCCAATACCGTTATACAATCAGCCGATTTATCAAAAATTAGGATTTACCGGTAGCTGTCCTAATGCTGAAATTGCAGCTAGTGGTGTAATTTCATTACCTGTCCATCCATCATTAACTAATGATGATTTGGATTTAGTTATTGAAGCTGTTAAAAAGGCTTCTGATAAATTATAGCTTAAGAGTCAATGACTCTTAATCTAACATTTTTTCTACTGTTTCTATTTTTTTATCTAACGTTCTTTTTTCAATATCTCTTCTGTCATCAACTTTGATTACTGTATATACACGTCCGGCTCCGACTTCAAAGACTGCTTCCTGGGCTTTGGCTATAACTTCATATAGTTCTTTTAAATTTTCAGCTTCAATCTGTGTTCCCATTCCTGTTAATTGCCAGTCAAGTCCGGAATCTTTAACTACCTGTACTGCTGCAGCAACGTAGTCTTTGCATCCCGTTGAATCACATCCGACAGGCAATATTGCAAAATCACAAGTTATCATATTATCACTTCGAAAAATTATTTATTAAAATAATTATAAATTATTTGTCATGGCAAAATTGGATAAGGATGAATTTAATGAAATGATTTTTTCAAGAATCAACGATTTAATTTCTGAATATGAATTAATTAAGGAAAATGAATTAATTGCTGTTGCATTGTCTGGTGGAAAAGACAGCGTTCTAACATTGCATGCTCTAAAAGGATATCAGGAATTTTTAGATTTTGATTTGGTGGCAATCAGTGTCGATGAGGGAATTGAAGGATATAGGGCTCACGGTATTGATGCGGCCGTTAATAATGCTAATGATTTGGGTATTGAGTTAGTTCAGAAATCATTTCTTGAAGATGAAGGTTTTGCCTTGGATGATATTTACTCTGATTTTAAAAGTGCATGCATTCCGTGTGGTGTTTTCAGAAGAAACATTTTAAATAAAACTGCTTATGAAATTGGTGCTGATAAAATCGCAACAGGCCATAATCTGGATGATGAAATTCAATCTTTTTTAATGAGTTTTGCCCGTGGAGATACAATTAAATTCTCTAAATTCGGTCCTGAACTTGATGTAATTCATCCAAAATTAGTTCCCAGGATTAAACCTTTATGGAATACTCCTGAAAAAGATGTTGGACTTTGGGCGGTTTTAAATGAAATTGATATTCATCTTGAAGAATGTCCTTATTCTCATTTATCTTTAAGGGCTAAAATTAAAGAATTTTTAAATAATAATGAGGATGAATATCCCGGTTTAAAAAATAATATTATGGAATCATTTCAAAAGATTTTAACCTTTGAAAATGATATTTCCACAAATTTGAATGAATGCGAACTTTGCGGCGAACCAACTTCATCCAATATCTGCAAAGCCTGTGAGATTAAACAATCAGTTTCTCAAGATTGCGAAAGCCATATATGCGATGAATAATGCAACAAGTATAAATCCTTCTTTTTTATCATATTTGGATTGTGTTTTACCAAATATGAAGAATAATATTGTAACACCAAACATCAATACAATATCTGTTAGCATATCGGGGTTAATTGATATTGGACGGATTGCACTGCTTGCACCAAGAACCAATGAGATATTGAAAATGTTCGATCCTATCACATTACCTATAATTAACTGATTTTCACCTTTCCTTAAAGCAGTAAGTGAAGTGACAAGTTCCGGTAAAGAGGTACCCATTGCCACAATGGTCAAACCCACTAATGTTTCACTCATTCCAAATGCTATTGCTATATATGATGCACTGTCAACAACGAAATCCGCACCAATTATAATACCTGCAACACCACCAACAATGTATATAATACTTTTTAGAGCACCCATTTTAGGTTTTTCAACAACTTTTGATTCTTCTGATTTTCTAGCGTCATAAACGAGGTATGTAACATAAGAAATAATCAAAATGAGTAATATAATACCTTCAATTTGTGTTATTTTCCAGCCATATAGAATAAAAGCGGTCAAAACTCCTGTAAGGAATACTAAAAAGGGCAAATCAAGATTTAAAACCTGTTTAGTAATTTTAAGTTCATTTAAAAGAGCACATAAACCGATAATTAGCATCATATTAAACAAATTACTTCCAATAACATTACTGAGGGCCAATTCATTACTGCCCGCCAGTGAAGATGTTATCGAAACGGCTGCTTCGGGCGCACTTGTACCGAAAGCTACAATGGTAAGACCAACAATTAAAGTTGGAATCTTTAATATGGATGCAATGTTACTGGATCCATCAACAAAAAAGTCGGATCCTTTAATTAATAATACAAAACCTATTATTAATAATGCAAATTGTATACCGATACCTACGAAATCCATTTAATCTTCCTCTTCATTATTATTAATATAATCTTCACCAAAATCAGTTACAAGAATTTTGTCAATTTGATGGCCGTCCAAGTCTACAATTTCAAAGCAGAATCTTTCCCATTGGTATTTGTCATTAACATCCGGCAAGGTACCGCTGATACTTAAAATAAATCCAGCGATTGTTGTAAAACCATCTTCTTCCTCATCAGGGAAAGGTTCATCAAGGTCAAACAGTTCTTTAAAGTTATCAATTCCGTATCTGCCGTCAATTAACCATGTGCCGTCTGTTCTTTGGGTAGCTCTTGGTTCATCATCTTCATCTATTCCCGGAATGTCTCCAACGATGCCCTCTAATAAATCGTTTAAGGTAATTAATCCTTCAACACTTCCGAATTCATCAACCACAAGAGACATATGAACATATTCTTGGTTTTCTTTAAATTCTTTTAGAAGTTCCAATGTTTCCAATTTTTCGGAAACAATTAACGGTTCTTTAATGATTTTATTAATATCAAAGTCCTCATCACCAAACATTAAGGAAAGAATGTCCTTTGCTTGAACAACACCCATAAAATCATCTAACTCTCCATGAGCTATTGGAAAGATGGATCTTTTACTCTCAATAATTTTAACTTTATTGACTTCTTTGGAATCTTCCAAGTCAATCCAAATAATTTCATTTCTTGGAGTCATTATTGTTTCAACTTTCTGGTCATCAAGTCTGAATACTCTTTTAATAATGTCCTCTTCCTCTTGTTCTATTGTCCCATCTTCTATTCCTTCTTTAATCATTAATTCAATTTCTTCTTCAGTAACGAGATCATCATTCCTATTTTCAATTCTCATTAACCATAAAAGAAAACTGCTGGATTTTGCAAGAATAAAACTGACAGGTTTTGAAATTTTGGAAAGAATCACCATACTTTTTGCAACTCTGAGGGAAATTTTCTCAGGGTCATTTAAAGCGATAACCTTTGGTACAATTTCTCCAACAACCAGTGTCAGGTAAGTGGTAACGATAACAACAATTGCAACACTTATCTGTTCATTGTACGGGACAAATGATATTAGTTCGGAGAGGGGTTTGGCAAGAGTTACTCCACCCAATGCACCTGTTAAAACACCAATAAGTGAAATTCCAATTTGTACTGTTGATAAAAATTCATTAGGGTCTTCTAATAAATCAAAAACAATCTGAGCTCTTTCATCTCCATCCTCTAAGTATTTTTGCATCTTTGCCCTTCTAACAGATACAACAGCAAGTTCAGCCATTGATAAATATCCTGTAAGGATGATTAAAATTAATATGATGATTACTTCAAGTATTCCTGCAGCCATTTTTAACAGACCTTATTTTAAATCACTAGCTAAAATGAATCCTGTATTTCCATATATTTCGTCCTGCATTTCTTGTACTGCATAAGAAGCTTCTTCTCTTGTATTTACTTTTTTAAATATCCTGCGTCCTTTAACTTTAATAGTTTTTCCACATACACATTTTCTTGTGGCAACCCCTTCTTTTGCATATAAAACTCTTCCACAATCGCAACGAAATATAAAATACATAATATTTTTCCTAAAAATTTCGATTATATTAATATTAATTTTTTAGAAGTATAAAAAACTTTTTGTTGTATTACTTTTTAGCGAAGTATTTTGTATGATATCGCTTTATTAAATTATCTTTCAAGTACAGTATAAAATAAATTGTGGTACTATCCACCGAATATCTTCATAAATAATGGAATAAATACCTGTGAAGGCAATATTACTAATGTTGCTATACTAACTGCAACATTTGTTCCAATAACAACCAGCAGTATTCTAAAAATGTTATTGTGCCATAAATCCCTATAACTTTCAAAGTTTGTTAAACTTCTAATATCACTTTGTCTTACTTGCCTATATTTGGCTTCAGTTAAGCCTGAAAACCATCCTGCAGCAAGTAATGGATGAATAATTGTTAATGGAGCAACCAATCCACCTACAACTGCGGATTGAATTTTTGATCCGGATAAAATTGAGCCTAAAAATCCCATAATTATACTGATTACTACAAACTCATATAAATTATATGTAATGTTTATCCCGCTAAAAAATGCCAGAAAAAATATCACGATAAATAATATAGGGATTAATGTTAAAAATATTTTGAGCCATGGAATTCCTTTTTTCTCTTCAGTTTCATTTAATTCCTGAAGTGAAGGAATGGTTTCAGGATTATCTAGGTATTTTGTTATTCCTGGCTGATGTCCTGCACCTACAACGGCAACTACTTTGTCTTCAGGTATTCTTAAAATGCTTCCTGCAAGATATGCATCCCTTTCATGAACTAAAACTTCATATATTTGGGGAGCTTCATCTTTAAACATTTCAAGTAAATCATCCAGGTTTTCCGGGTTTTTCAAATCTTCAATATCAATTTCTTCATCATCAGTATCGGAAACTAATATTGCATATAGGAATTTGATTTTATCAATTAAAGACATTCTATTCAATGCGCGTTGTAATGTTACATTAATATCTCTATCGATTAATGCTATTGGTATATCCAAATCTTCAGCAGCTTCAATTGCACCAATCATTTCAGAACCTGGAGCAACATCTACTTCAGCACCGATTTTGGATTGAAAATGACTTAAAACGGTTGTTACAAAAAATAATCCTACTTTGTTTTCTTTAATGATTTTTGTAACTGAAATGGCTTCATCTTCTTCAATTCCCATCATTGATTTCTTAAGCTTAGTATATCTTCCAAAATCAAGTTCTATAGCTACCCTATCCGGTTGTATTTCATAAATCTTATCTTTTACTTCTTCAACACTTTGGGCAGATACATGGGCTGTACCGATAATTGTTAAACATTCACGCTTCATTAATAAAACACTCTTAAAAAATTATTATAATGTAATTTAAAACTTCCATTATTTAAAGTTAATCGTATTTATTGCATTATTTCGATATATTCCAACATTTTTTGAAGAATTTTTAAATAAGGCATATTCGATATCTTTTCCATATCCGAGGTTTTTTAACTTGTTTCCGGAAGTTGATTCAAAAAATGCTTTTTTAACGGCACTGTAATCTCTGCTGGCTAAAATTGCGGATTTTGCATATTCATCAATTTCACAATCACTGCACTTTTCGGATATCTGATAAATTATTTCGCCCGCAGCAAGAAAATCTTCTATCGCAAAATTTCCCCAAACTCCGGCCATTACAAGATCAATATGTGTTGTTGCAAGACTAAGGCTCGCATCTGCAGTGGCCTCAGCATTATTTAAACAGCCAATCAATACTTGAGAATTCATTTTTTCAAGTATTCTGGTACCGTTGCTTGTAGTCAGTATCAAGGTCTCTGAATCAGTATCAAAGTCAATTATTGCATTGGGTGAGTTCCCAATATCAAATCCTTCAATTTTTGCACCCTTGCGTTCACCGGCAATAATTCCTCCAGTTTCATCTTTGAGTTTAAATGCTTCTTCTGGTGTAAAGCAAGGTATTATTTGTGAAAATTTCTCCAGGGCAGTTGTTATTGTAGTGCTGGCCCTTAATACATCAACCATTATTGATACATCACTGCTTTTTGTCTCTTCAAAACTCAATGTTACTTTCATAGTTTAGTATATATTAATCCGTTTTATATAATATTATATTATGAGAATTGTTACAACGCCGATGTGCGAAGAAGTTGTAAAACTTGCCGGCATTAAAGAGTATAAGGTCAATAAAAATCCTGACTTGGAAGAAGGAGATTTGGCTATTCTATTATCTGAAAGTAAGGTGGAGATGGATTCAATAGCTATTAAGTTAAATACTCCAAAACAATTGGCAAATAGCATTCGTGAAGTTTCTAAATTGACTGACCATGAGTTATCCGATAGCGAAATTTTGGAGTTTTTTAAGGGTTATGATTATTGCTTGAAATATCTGGAAAATCATGACAACTCCCATGTAAAAGTTAAAGTCATATCCATGTTTTTGGGCGATATTGTAGATAATTTTGGCTTTGAAAAAGTGGATGAAAATTATGATTATGTAATTTATCCGGATTATTTGAAAGAAAAAGTACTGAATGAGACTGCTGAGTTGATAGAAATCCCATCTCACAATTTCGTGGCTAAAAATCCCTTTGAGCGCATTGAAAAAAGATATGGAATTTTGGAAAAATTAATATAGATTAAATTTGATAAATTATTAATAATATAGACTTTATGTGAGAGTATAAAAATGTATGAAACATTAACATTTACTGGTGGAGTTCACAGAAGTGAAGAAATTAAGGAATTGATTGAAGATTTGGGTGGATTCATTCTTCAAGATAACATTTTACAAATGGAATTGGTATTGAGTATGGCAATTCCATTAAATGATGTAGGTAAAATAGAAGAAAAAGCTAAAGAATTGCTTGCAAAAATTAGTGTAGCGCCAATGGCAGGTTCCGAAATCGCTGTTGTATCACCTACCCTTGCAAGACACCATTTACCTCATGCGGCTTGTGATATTTCAGAATTTTTGCGTGAATATGGTGCAAAAGATAATATGATAGGCCTTGCAAGAGGAGACGGCAAAGGAACTTCAGGGATTTCTGAAGAAGAAAAGCAATTAATTGAAGAACATGATATTGCTATTTTTGCACTTGGAAGCTTTGAAAATTGTATTAAGGAAAAATCTTTCTTATATGATGATTTGGATATTCCTGTAATTGTAACTGGAGCACCTGATATTCCAATTGAAGAACTTCCTGGAGCAGACGCTTATGTTGGAGATTTGGGAAGAATTCCTAGGAGATTAAGAAGAGGTCCTGATGTTAGGGCATTGGAAAAATTAGTAGAAACTGTTGAAGGAATTTTAAATAATAAAAAACAGGAAATGAATCTAGATCCACCACTAGTGCCTTCAATTGTTGTCAAAAATGCGATTGAAAATCAGATTCCTGAAATAAAGGATGTTATCTCTCCCGCACCAGTCACTACTCAACTTGATGGAGTCCGTGTAAAAATAAATTATGACAAATACCATGAATTAATTGAAAATATCGTAATTGATGGTAAAAAATTATCTGAAATCGCAGATATCAAAAAATCTAAAATGTATGATTATATTCTAGTTAAAATCAATACTCATAGTTCTCTTATCGAGGACTGAATTTCTTTTTTTTAAACTATTCTCATTCCAAAGAAATTGACGGCATCCACCAAATCATTGAAGTCTTCTAATTCTCGCTCAATGACATTTTCATCTGTCATGTCAATACTTAATTCACCGTCGACCGTCAATGTATCCGGGCCACGGCCTATGATGCGTTCCACTCCATCTGCACTTAAAATTCTTTCAGCATCAAGTTGATGAACAAATGATCTGCCCGGCAAT
>NZ_JAZTXC010000003.1:0-22580 GCF_045636185.1 Methanobrevibacter sp.
TTATTATGGCTAAAGATGATAGAAGTTCATTGAATCCGTTCACAGGAAAAGAACATTATGATACTGTAAACGACGATAAATTCTTGGAAGAGTGCTATCGTGAGTATTACGGCATTGTAAATAAAGCTCAAATTATTGATAATACTCCTGAAGGTCAGCTGGTTTATAAGGTTGCTTCTAATCTGATTAATGCCGTTTATGATTACTTATCTTCAATCGGCAGGCTTGATTATGTTGAAGATTATTATGACTGGGAATTTCATTTGCTTTTGGACAACACTGTAAATGCATTCTGCATTCCTGGAGGAAAAATAGCTGTATTTTCCGGTATTCTGTCCATTGCAAATAATGAGGAGGAACTTGCATTTATTTTAGGGCATGAAATGGCTCATGCATTACTGGACCATACCAGAACTAGGGCGAGTGCCCAAAACACCAAAGATACTTTAACTACTGTGTCATGGTTTGGAAGCTTTGCTTTTGATTTGCTGGGAATGGGTGGAGTAGGTGATTTAACGCGGGCTGCAGTAAACACTGCCAGTATAGGATCCCAATTCTTATTGTTGAATCCTTGGGGCAGAGACCAGGAACTTGAAGCTGACCGTTTGGGCATGCTGATAATCCATTGGGCAGGTTATGATATTAGTGGTGTTCCTGCATTTTGGCAAAAGATGAGCAGTCAAAATGCCAACAATTTTGATTTTTTCTCAACGCATCCTGCTGATGATAAGAGGATTGCCGTAATGCAGTCTTTGGTTTCAGAAATTGAGGAAGGAATTGACTACTCAATGCCAGTTCTGGCTGAAACTCCTAATCCGAACAAGGTTCATAAAATTGAATCAGGACCGATTAAAGTATGCAAAAATTGCGGCCATGAGGAGAAGGAAGATGCTATATTCTGCACCAATTGCGGAACAAAGTTCGATGATTTGTTAATTTGCCCTAATTGTGGTGTAAACATTAATGAAGGAGATTCATTTTGTACATCATGCGGTTTTAGATTAACTGAAAATGATGAATTAAGATGTCCCGTTTGCGGCTATGCTGTAAATAAGGGGGATGTTTTCTGCACAAATTGCGGAAGCAAAGTTTGACGGGTAATTTGGATGGATATAAATATTATCAAAAGATTGCCGATTCCCGTTTCCGGTTTGATTTTAGCTATTTTATCTTTGGGTAACTTATTGCAAGTTTACAGCTCTAATTTTAGATTGATTTGCGGTATTTTCGGATGTATATTGATTATTATGCTTCTTTTGAAGTTAATTCTATATCCTCAAAATGTTGGGGATGACCTGTCAAAGCCAATAATATTATCTAATTCCGGAACTTTTTCAATGGCATTGATGGTTTTATCTACATACATCAATTCATTTAATGGTGATTTGGCATTAGGTGTTTGGATTTTAGGTGTAGCTTTACACATTCTACTAATTATCTACTTTACTTACCATTATATTGTACGAAATTTCAATATAAACATGGTCTATCCAAGTTGGTGGATAGTCTTCATTGGAATAACGATGGGTGCAATCACTGCACATGTTCATGGATTGGATGAAATTGGATTTCTGTTTTTCTTATTTGGTTTCATTTCAATGCTGATAACTCTACCTCTGGTGATTTTCAGGTATTTGAAATATCCAAACAAGGAAGATTCAAATAAGCCATTGATATGTATTTTTACCGCAGTAATGAGCATATTAATCGTTGGCTATACCAATTCTGTAAATGCAATATCAAATGAATTTTTAATTCTTTTGTATGCTTTTGCTTTTGCATTTTTCCTGTTCGCTTCATATATGGTGTATGAGTATAGAAATTTGGATTTTTATCCTAGTTTTTCTGCATTTACATTTCCCTTTGTAATCACCGCTATAGCTTCAACTGAAGTTTCTAAATTATTTGGCTGTTGGATTTTTAATTATATTGTTCCGATTCAGACAATGATTGCGGTTATTCTGGTTATCTATGTAATTTACAGGTACTTGAAATTTTTAATTTCATGATGTAATATTGACATTACTATAATATTTAAATACTATTGGATTACATAAATATTAATTGAAAATTGAAAAAAATCCGTATATTTTTTTTAATTATTCGTGTGCGAAATTTTGATTTGGATTTGTAGATTTTCTACTTTTCTAAATTATTATCTTTTTTTCTGCTTTTTATATTTAATAATTAATTTAGTTTTAGTTAATAACATCACAACTCAATTTTTCAAAGGAATTATTCATGTGATGAGTATACAGTATTATTCGGGTAATATTATTTGAATAATATTTTTTAAAAAAAGAGAATTGGAAGTAGATAATTATAATCTACTTACTTTAATTAAAGATTCTACAGGAACCTCTTCAATTTCTGAAAGGCCTGCTTTATCAATTAAAACAGTAACGCAAGTAGGCTCACCGCCATGGTCTTTTACTGTGTGGATTACTTCACGGGCAGTTTTTCCACTGGTAATGACATCATCAACAATGATAACTTTCTTGCCTTCAACAGATCCGAAATTGGTACTTATTGTACCTTCGTCTTCAGTTTGGTCTTGGTCTTTCCTATGTTTGTTTGGGTGAAAAATAGCTAATGATGTATCGAGTCCAGTCATATCTTCCAATAGGTCTGCCATTGTTGTTGCAAACGGTACTCCACTAACTGCTATTCCTAAAACAACATCTGCTTCACCATGTGTAAGAGCCAAATCACTTAAAGCACCTGAAACATAACTTAAACGAGTTGAATTTCCACCAATGCTTTTCCAGTTAATAGCAAAGTCTCCAGTGGATTCTATTTTCTCTTCGTTAGGTTTTTGAAGAGTTAGCCATCTGGCTGTATCCATACTAACATTAAGTTCATCAGCAATTTCACCAGTGGTAAATCCGTGCTGTCTTAGTTCTTGAGCTTTTTGAATTAATTTATTTTTCATAAATATCACTTATTCCTCAAGTTCATCTAAACTAATTGGTCTATGTTCTTTAGATGACATATTTGCTGCTATTACCATTTTAAGAGCGTTAAGCCCATCTTCACCAGTAATTTCTGGTTCTTCTTCATTAACAACAGCATTTAAGAATGATTTCAATTCGCCTTTTAAAGGTTCTTCATGATTGATTTTGATGTCCTGTGCGAATTTTCCGTAAACGTCAATACTCTGTTTAATGTAATCTACAGTAATGATGCCGTCAGTTCCGGTAAGTTCAAGTTCTCTTCTTTTATATGGGGTTAACCAATTTACTTCTATAATTCCAGTTGATTCATTGTCAAAGCTTACCATAATTTCTGCATGGTCCTCAAAGTCACAGTCGTCAAGTATACTGTTCATTGTACCGTAAACCTGCATGACATTTGATTCAAACAAGTAATTCATAATATCTAAATCATGTATAGCTAAATCTATTGAAACACCGACATCCTTTATTCTTGGTGGGAGAGGCCCTACTCTCTTTGCAAATGCAGACACTATATCTCCAATAACTCCATCTTCAATAAGTTCTTTAGCTTTTTGAACAGCAGGATTAAATCTTTCTACATGTCCTGTTGAAAGAATCACTCCAGCTTCTTTTGCAGCAGCAATCATTTCTTCAGCTTCATTTAATGTAAATGCTATAGGTTTTTCAACTAAAACATGTTTTTTATGTTTAATAGCTTCCATCACTACTGCATGGTGGAAAGTAGTTGGAACACAAACACTTACCACTTCAATATCCGGATTTTCAAGTAGTTCATTGTAATCGGTGTAACCTTTTGCATCATATTTGCGCTCAATTTTTTTAAGTGCCCTTTCACTCACATCAGAAACAGCAACTAAATTAGCTTCTTCCATTTTATGGTATACACGAACATGGTTTTCTCCCATTGCTCCTACACCAATAACCCCTACATTAACATTTCTCAATTTCAATTCCTCCAATCAAACATAATCCTCGAATACTTTCCCAATTTTACGACCTAATTCTACTGCATTCTTAATTGAACCAGTTTCAGTCTGTTCTTTTAGGATTTCTCCATCTTTAGCAAGTAATATTGAATAAATATTGAATTTTTTATCTTTCATCTGTGCTATAGAACCAATTGGCCATTGACATCCAACGCCTAATTCTTCTAACACTTTCTTTTCGGCAAATACTTCTTGCATGGAGGTATAATCATTTAATTTTGATATGATTTTCTTGTTGTCATAATCTTTTCTTGTTATTATAGCTAAAGCACCTTGTCCTGCAGGGGGTGTAATGTAATCTAATGGAAATACTGTTTTAATATTTTTAGTTAGACCTAACCTCTTTAATCCTGCTTCTGCCATTATCGTTGCATCCAAATCACTTTCAAAGACTTTATTAATTCTAGTTTCGATATTTCCCCTAATAGGTTTAAGTTCAAAGTCTTTTTCATAATGATTACAGAATGCTTCACGTCTAAGGCTGCTGGTTCCCAATTTTGATCCGGGTTCTAATTCTTCCCAGGATTTTTCAGAAATCAGCACTTCATGGGGTGATTCGCGTATTGGAACAGCTACAATTTCCAAATCTTCATCTAATTCGGTCGGTAAATCCTTAAAACTATGTACAGTAAAATCAACTTCTTCCTCCAAAAGTGCAATATCCAATTCTTTGGTAAAAAGCCCTTTTGAGTCCATATTATACAATTGGGAAGTAGTAATTTTATCTCCTTTTGTTTTAATAATTTCCAAGTCAATTTTTTCTCCAGTTATTCTAGATAAGTCTGCACAAACCTGCTTTGTCTGTGCAAGTGCCAATTGACTACCTCTTGTTCCAACTATCAAAATTATCGTCTCCAATTTTTAAAAGCATTGCAGAAAGAATTTTTATTTTTTTATTTTACATATAAGTTTTAACTTATAAGTAATAATATAAATTTACAATATATTGTTCTATTTTTAATTATAATTAAATGTTTCAATTTTAAGTAAAAAATATTTTCCAGTATTCAGTCTATAATTTGTTATTATCATCGTTTAGATAATATTCTGTAATCTGATCTATAAATAAAAAGTAAATTTTTTTTATTTTTGATTGCAAAATCATAAACTTCATTATAATCTTGAACATATTTGATTTTTTTATTGATTTTAGTTAAAATGCTTTTGCCAACTTCACCGGTTAAAATAATTTCTTCATCAAGACTGTTGATTAGACCGGAAACAGCATCTTCATCTATTTCCTCACAGGTAATCCCATAATCTCCTCCAATAGAAATGATGTAATTGGGATCATTGTTAAGCATATTGATGGACGCTTCAATTGCCTTTGTATTGATGCCGGGGTTAATCTCTTCAATAATCGTGCTGTTTTCAATGATTTTCTTATTTGTTCTTCCAGATATTCCCTTATAATTTTTCAAACCATTAATAATCTTGTTATCATCTATATTCAGGGATAATGCCGTTTCTACAACACCTATAACATTTAATACATGATGGGGTCCTGGAGCAAAAGTTTTAACTTCTATTTCTCCGCTAATCGATTTTCCAATTTTTGTTTTAATGTCTTTATACACTATGTTTATTGTGGTTTCATCAAGGGAATAATCAATGTTTTTAGCATATAAATTGCTGCTTTTATCATTCAAACTAAATGAATTAATTTTTTCATGTTTTATATCGGAATAGTATTTGTCAAGAGATTCCTTTTCACAACAAACAATGTTGCATCTAAATACTTGTTTTTTGGCAATGCTTGCTGAAGATTTATTTTTTGCAATAGGATAATCTTCAACAATGTTTGTTAAAAGGCCCACATCCCCAATTCCACTCACACCAAGGGATGATTCAAAAATTGCACAGTTATATATTTGGTCCCGATTTTCTCCCCCACAAACAGGATTTGCCAGTTTATAAGCTAAGTCAACACATTCCTTGATATTGGCGGGTGTTATTGAGATATTCTTTTTTAATATAATTTCTTTTTTGTCTTTGTAAATTAAAGCACCCAAACTGGATAAAAGCAGAGGATTATCATCAATAAAGATTTCTTTAAGCATGAATGCACAGCTGGTTTTTCCTTTAACTCCGGTTATTTCAATTTTATTTATATCTTTTCCCCATTTGCTTAAAATTTCAGCTATTGCCATGTGGTGTGTGATAAATGTATAATTTAAATTTGGATTGTATTGTTTTATCTCTTCATTGGTTAATGGCAGGTGAATTGGATAGATTACTTTTAAATCACCTTTAAATTTGGATAAATCTTTCAATTGGATTAATTTAATATCATAAATATCCAACATTTGCTTTTCAATGTTTTTTATTGTATTGTAAATGTCAAAACAGTAAACTTGCTCCCCTTTTTTTGCAAGGCTTATCGCAATCTTTACTCCTCCATGAGTTAAATCGATAACGAGGGTATACATTTTATAAACACCCGTTATTCTTATTAAGGCCACCTTCACTCAATTTATCTTTAACTCTTTCATAGAAGTATTTGCTGCTTGTTCTTATGAAATAAACACTTTTATCTGCTTTTTTAAAGTTAATTTCTTCAAGGTATGATGCTTCTTCATTAATTTGGCCGTCCATAACAAATACTGCTTTTTTACCTTTTTTAAGTAATTTTACGGTAATTTCACTATTGTCAGATACAATAAACGGTCTTGCACCTAGTTTATATGGGCATATTGGTATGATAATGAATCCTCCAAGTTTAGGATCTACAATAGGGCCTCCTGCAGACATGGCATATGCTGTAGAACCACTGGGTGTTGAAATAATGACTCCATCAGCTCTGACTTCTTCAATTGTTTCACCATCAACCTGAATTTCAAAATGCAACATTTTTGCAGGTTTGTCGGTCATTATAACTACTTCATTCATTGCATTATAATAATGGTTTTCGTGTGAAACTACAAGTTTGCTTCTTTTTTCTTTATAGTATTCTCCTTTGATAACTTTATCCAGAGCGCTGAATGTTTCATTTACTTCAATATCTGTCAAAAATCCTACGGTCCCCATATTGATTCCAAATAATGGGGTTTCTTCTTTGAGTTTGGCTTGGGCTCTAAGCAGGGTTCCGTCTCCACCCAAAACAACGCTCATGTCACATTTAAACTCATTTATGTCTTTAGCAATCTTTTTAAAGTTAATTTTCAAATTTAAGTCTTTAAATGCTTCAGAAATCTCTGGAGATTCCTTAATTATTTTTTCAATAATCTTATGGAGTTTAGGGTTTTGTTTCAGCTCTTCAATCTTGGTAGCCAATCTTTTTTCAATAATGACCTCAATTCCATTTGTTAAAAAGTAATCAACAAGTTTTGCAGAGAATAATATGGCTTTGTCTTGGTCAACACGACTGACGATACCTACTTTTCCAATAATATCTGCCTGATTATCGTTTAAGATATCAATTATTTGTTTATGAAGTATTTTATTATTTGCAGCAACCACAATTGCTTTTTCATAAATGCTGAGAGGATTGTTTAATTTTTCACCATGTTTGGATGTTATAATTGCACCTGCTTCTTCAACAATTAATTTTGATGCTGCGATATCGATTATTCTGCTTCCTCTCAAATCTAAAAATGCATCATATCTTCCACTTGCAACATAGGATAATTCCAGCACGACAGAACCCAATACTCTCATTCTTCTAGCATTATCTACTAATTTTGAAGCCGTTGATGTTCCGCTTTTTGTAAATCCTCCTAATGTCATTTCACTGAATTTTACGACATTGCTGGGATGTACTTTTTCATTGTTCAGCCAGCATCCCTTTCCTTTTTCAGCTTCAAAAAAGTTACCGTTTCCAAAGTTGCTGATAAAACCTAATTCTACGTCATCTAAGGTAGCCAATCTTCCTTCAGGAACATTTGCAACAGCAATGGATATTCCATATGCAGGTATTTCTTTAATTGCATTGCTTGTTCCGTCAATTGGGTCAACTAAAAATATTAATTTCGGTTTTTCTTCTTCATCGAGATCATCACGCTGTAATTCTTCGGTCAGGTTGATGCTTCTTTTTGTTCCTTTCCCAAGTTTTAATTCTCCAATTTCTTCACTAATGATATAAGATAATACTGGAGCATTTTTTAAAATATTGACTAATGTATCTTCAGCGATAATGTCTATGTATGATGTAGGTGTCCCATCAGCACCTATTTTTACTTTTTCTCCAGCTTCAGGTGTTCCGGCATAGGGTCTTATTGCTCTACTTACTTCCTTTATCATTTCGTAAGCCAAATCGGTAGCTATTTTTTTATCTTTAGCATCCATATTTTCACCTTTTTATCATAATTTTTTTAGTTAGTATTTAAATTGATTAAAGTTTTTCATTTATTGTCGGATGATATCATCATTAAGATAAACCACACTTGAGACAACGGATGCTATGTTTTTAACTGTAGTCGTTGAGGATTTTACAATTAAATCTTTTATTATAACATCACGTTTGTCCATCATATAAGTAACCATGAATTTTGCTTCATCAATCAAATCAGTTTCCTTTTTATTAATTCCTGTTGTTTCAACAACACAGCCTAATTCCTCTCCAATAGCTACTGCTATGACTGCAGTTATTTCATCTCCCGGCTTGTCTGATGTGATTTCGGATAATACACAATTTACCATAGAGCCTGCTTTCAATTTGGGCAAATCTTCAATTTGTGTATTTTTGCCCAGCATGCTTGATACTTTAATCAGATTCACGTCTCCAATTCCAGCATCAGTTAATGCATTGTCAAAAGCATTTAATCTTGTAGGTCCTTCATCTTTTCCACTAACAATAGCTATTTTCATTTTATCACTAATATTTATTATGTACTTTATATTAAATATAAGATTATGATTTTTAATAAATATTTATCATTGGTAATAACGGGAGTTTTATTTTTAATGCTGATGCTGCTGTTGTCTTCGGTTGTAATCCTTATTCGCCTGGACAATATTATTTATTCTGGTGTCATCATTGTTGCTTTTATTTTTATTTGCAGGGCTTTTTATAACTTTTTGAGAAATGATGATGAGTATAAAAATACCAGAAAACGATCATCCGATTTAAAGGGTGAATCTTACATCACCAAAGGTGAAAGCGATATTAGAAAAATATTTTTGATTATTTGGATTTTTATAATGACTATCCTTTTAGCATTAACATTTATATTAATTGCTTAATCGAATAGTTTATATAAAATAGAAAATAAAAATTATAAATAATCTAAGATAATTCTTATTGTAGATTATAAAATGTGGAATTTATGGAGGAAAATTAATGTCAACTAAAGTTGTAGAGATTAAAACATTAAAAGTTGGAAAATATATTGTATTAGGTGGAGAAGCATCTAAAATCACTAGTTTAACTACCTCATCCCCTGGTAAACACGGGGCTGCTAAAGCAAGATTAGAAGCAGTAGGTATTTTTGATAACCAAAAAAGAAGTATTGTTAAACCTGTAGATACTAAAGTAGATATTCCAATTATTGATAAAAGAGTAGGTCAAGTATTATCTATCCAAGGTGAAAACGTTCAATTAATGGATATGGAAAGTTACGAAACTTTAGACTTACCAATGCCTGAAGATTTAAAAGATGAAATCTCCGAAGGTATTGAAGTTGAATACATTGTAGCTTTAGGTAATATGAAAATCATGAGAACTAAATAAGTTCTCTCTTTTATTCTTTTTTTTAGATACGTTATGCTATTGAATACTTACGAACCTTGGAAATTTGCATTTTCCGCAGAAACTGATTTTGATAATATTAAAAAGGATTCATATGGCATAATTGGTGTTCCTTTTGACAGTACGACATCATATCATTCAGGGTCCCGTTTAGGTCCTGTTGTTGTTCGTGAAGCATCTTACGGGTTTGAAAATTATAATATTAACTTTAAAACATCACTTGATGCTGTTTTTTATGATTTTGGTGATGTTAATGTAGTTCCAGGTAACTGTGAAGCTACATGCAAAATTGTTGAAGACACCACTAATGAATTATTGGAACTGGGAATTCGGCCAATAACTATTGGTGGGGAGCATTCAGCTTCCATTGGTGTCATCAAGGCATTATCTGAAAGATATGATAAATTAACTGTTGTACATTTGGATGCTCACAGGGATTTGGCATTCGAATTCATTGGCGAGAAGTATTCTCATGCAGCAGTAATGAGAAGGGCTCATGAGTTTGGTGTGGACCTGGTTCAGATCGGAATAAGGTCATCATCTTCTGAAGAGGAAGAATTCGTCGATTCAACATATAACATTCAGACATTTAAAAATAAGGATGTGCATAGGCACATGGATGCAGTAGAATATTATTTAACAACTATTGATACGCCTATTTATTTATCAATAGATATGGATGTATTGGATCCGGCTATTGCTCCTGCTGTTGGAAATCCAACACCTGGGGGGTTATTCACATCTGAAATAGAAAGTCTTATTAAAGCATTGTCTTATAAAGATGTTGTTGGAATGGATGTTGTTGAGACAGCTACTGATAGGTTAGGTGAAAATACTGCTGTAACTGCAGCTAAAATAATCTATGACTTTTTGTCTTTGATTTAATTAATTCACCATTCACTTAATAAGTTATATTTCTACAATTTTTAAATAATTGGTTCTTTTGGCCTTACCTACTGGAAATCCTCCAGTAACTACTATTAAATCTCCTTTATTCAAATTAAACTCTTTTTTAGCTAGTTTTTTAGCATTTTTAATCATTTCATCTGTGCTTTCATATATGTCTGTTATTGCTGTTTTAACACCAAAATTCAAAACAACTTTTTCCGCAATGTGGTTGGATGGACAGCAAGCCAAAATTATGGAATTCGGTCTCCAATTACTAATCTTTCGAGCCGTAAATCCTGTCATGGTGGCTGTTACTATCAGTTTAATGTCTGAATATTCGACGGCATCCACAACTAATTTGGCAATTGTATCGCTGATGCCGATTGTTCCTCTGTAATAGGCATGTTTTGTATAGTCTATGGTTGATTCCACATATTCGCATATTCTGCTCATTATCTTAACGGATTCTATTGGGTGCTTTCCAATAGTAGTTTCTCCGGATAGCATAACACAGTCAGTTCCATCCAATACGGCATTTGCCACATCAGAAACCTCTGCCCTTGTAGGCCTAGGACTTGTATACATTGAAGCCAACATTTCAGTTGCGACTATGGCAAACTTGCCTTTTTCACGGCACTTTCTAATAATTCTCTTTTGAAGTGTTGGGAGCTCTTCCATTGGGACTTCCACTCCCAAATCTCCTCGAGCCACCATAATTCCATCTGATTCATCAATAATTTCATCTATATTTTCAATGCCTTTCTGGCTTTCAATTTTTGAGATGATGAGTGCATCTCCTCCGGCTTCATTAATTATTTCACGGGCTATTTTAACATCATCCTTATGGTTTACAAAGGATAATGCAAGATAATCGCATGAATGTTTTGCTGCAAAAGCAATATCTTTTTTATCCTCTTCGCTCATGAAATTTAATTTTAAATCAACTCCTGGAACATTGATGCTCTTCTTATTTTGGATTTTCCCTTCACCTAAAGATTTTAATACAGCATAATCATTTTCTTTACCTATGACTTCCAATTCAAGTAATGCGTTATCTATAAGTACTTTGTCACCTAATTTTAATAGGTCAATTGCCTGGCTGTGATTAACTCCAAATTCTTCTCTATTACCCATTAAACAAGTTTCACTCATCTTAATAGTATCTCCTTCATGAAGAGTTACTTCTCCACCTTCAATTTCTAAAGTTCTAAACTCCGGTCCTTTAGTGTCATACATAATAGCGACAGGCATGTCACATAATTCACGTACTTTCCTGACATTGTCTATTGTTTTTAATATTTCTTCTTTTGTAGCATGGCTGAGATTGATACGTGCGCAATCCATACCATTATTAACCATCTCACTCATAACCTCTACAGATTCGCATGACGGACCTATACTACATATAATCTTTGTTTTTTTCACACTATCCTCTCCAATAGTATTCAATAATGGGCTAAAATTGTAAGCATTTAAATTATTGTATTTCTACTGCTTATTTTCATAGCATAATTAGCAGTATTCTGAACTAATTGATAGTTATTAAATGAGAAATTTATATAATTTTTGGATTGGGGAAAAAATTTTTAATTGAATTTGAAAAAGTAATGCTTTGGGTGATTTTAATGGGGGAAAATTGTGAATGGTATGGTTATTCGTATTTGTCTTTGACTTTATTGAGATAATATGTTCCTTTATCAGTAATGCTATAAAATCTGTATCTAGCATCCTCTTCATTTAAACAGACAACTAAATCTGCATCTTTCAATGTTTTCAGGTATTTGGATACATGATTGCTATTGTCTCCTATATCTTTACTGATTTTTGAAGGTATTTTGTCTTCAAATTCTAAAGATTTTAAAACTTCAACTCTTTTTTTTGAACGAAGTAATAATGAAATAATTCTCATATCATCTTTAATTTTCATATTGATACTTTTTGTTCGTAGTTATTATAATTAATTTGTATATGCTATTAGCAAGATAATAGCATATATTTATAATTTTCATTATTTTTTTTTAAATGGATTTTTTATAGCAATACCATTAAATATCACTGCTAACCATATATATAATATTAACAAAAATGGAGCAAAATTTTATGTATAAAAGAACTATTGACCTTTCTGGCCATATTATTGACTCATTAACTTTGACCAAGACAATGGGCATCATTATGGACAAAGGCGGAGAATTTGATATTTTAGAAATTAATGTTGGTAGAAAGAAATCAGATATTAGTAGAGCGAAAATTGAAGTATCTGCCAAATCTCCCGAATTATTAGAATCTATCTTAGACGAATTATCTGTTCTTGGTGCATCTATTGATGAACTTAAGGAAGTTAATTTAGTTGCATCTACAAAAGATAAAGTTGCTCCTGAAGGTTTTTACTCTTCATCCAATCATACAACCCACATTTACTATAAAGGAAATTGGATTCCTGTTGAAGATATTGAAATGGATTGTGTGGTTGTTGTTGATGAAAAATTCAATCGTGCTTTTGTAAAACCAATTGCTGATGTAAAAATGGGCGATAAGATTGTTGTTGGTCTTGATGGTGTAAAAGTTACACCTCCTCATAGGTCAAGGGAGGAGCAGCAAGTATTTGAATTCATGAACAGTGATGTATCTTCAGAAAAACCATTAATGAATATTATTCGAGGTATTGCCCAAGAAATGAAAGAAATTAAGGCTAAAGGCGGAAAAATAGGGATTGTTGGTGGACCTGCAATTGTCCATACCGGATCAGGAAAATATTTGGCCTCTTTGATTCGTGAAGGATATATTGATGTTATCATGGCAGGTAATGCTTTAGCCACTCATGATATGGAATGCGACATATTCGGCACTTCATTGGGTATTGAAGTTGAAACGGGCAAAATTGTCGCTCACGGTCATACTCATCATATGAGAACCATCAATAAAATCAATCGTTCAGGTTCCATTAGGGATGCCGTTGAAGATGGTACCTTGACTGGTGGAATAATGTATGAATGTATTAAAAATGATGTTCCATTTGTGCTTGCAGGTTCTATTCGTGATGACGGACCTCTTCCTGATGTAATAACTGATATTACAGTATCCCAAAGGGAAATGAGAAAATATGCTCAGCAGGTGGACATGGTTATAATGATAGCTACAATGTTGCATTCAATAGCAACTGGTAATATGCTCCCTTCAAGAGTCAAAACAATATGTGTTGATATTAACCCATCCACAGTTACTAAATTATCTGATAGGGGCAGTGCACAAGTGGTCGGTATCGTTACAGATATTGGTTCATTTTTACCATTACTTTATGATGCTTTACAAGATGATTAAAATGTCTTTCACTGCGTTTATTTTGGATGTCTTAACTGATTCCGTTTATCCTGCCAGAATTACTATTAAAAATGGGGTTTTTGATGAGATAGTTCCTATTGTTTTAGATGAAGATATTGAAGTTGATGTTGAAGGATTATTGATTCCCGGATTCATTGATTCCCATATTCATATTGAAAGCAGTATGCTAACTCCTGCCCAATTTGCAAAAATTGCAGTTAGGCACGGTACTACTTCTGTTGTTTGTGACCCTCATGAAATTGCTAATGTTTGCGGTATTGAAGGCATTGAATTCATGATTGACAACGCTTCCCAAGTTCCATTTAATTTTTATTTTTCAGCACCATCATGTGTTCCGGCAACTGCATTTGAAACATCAGGTGCAGTTTTAGGTCCTGATGAAATTGAATTTTTACTTCAAAAGAATGAAATTGTTGCTCTTGGAGAAATGATGAATTTTCCCGGTGTTTTAAATGGTGATGAAGATGTTTTAAGAAAATTGGAATTGGCCAGAAAGTACAATAAGCCTATTGACGGTCATGCTCCATTGCTATCAGGCAAAGAATTGGATAAATATTTGGAACAATATATCATCACAGACCATGAATGCAGCAATTTTGCTGAAGCTATTGAAAAAAAGCAAAAGGGCATGAAAATTATGGTCCGTGACGGTTCATCTGCTAAGAATATGGAAGCCCTTTTTGATTTTAATGATAGGTTAGACTATTGGAAAAATCAGGATAGTTTCGGCATCATACCTACTGATGTGTTGGAAAGAAGAATCAATTCTCCAATTTTTGATTTTATTGTTACTGATGATAAAAATCCTAGAGATTTAGTTAAAGGTCATTTAAACGGATCTGTTAAAAAAGCATGTGAACTGGGAGTAGATGTAATTAAAGCTATTGAGATGGTAACCATCAATCCGGCAGCACATTATAATTTGGATGCTGGAGCTATTGTGACTGGTGCAAAAGCAGATTTCATAATAATTGATAATTTAATTGATTTTAATATATTGAAAACTTATATTTCGGGCAAATGCGTATTCGATGGTGAAAATGTTTTGTTTGATGTAGGTGATGTTGAATTTGAAAATACAATAAATGCATCTAAAAAGCAACCTGAAGACTTTGATGTATATTATGATGGAGATATGTGTAAAGTCAATGTTATAAAATGTTATAATGGTGAACTGTTAACTAAAAAGGTTACTGCTGATTTAATGTGTATTGACGGCAAAGTCCAATCAGATATTTTTCAGGATGTGTTAAAAATTGCTGTTGTTGAGCGTTATGGTGGAAATAATGTAGCCAATGGATTCATTAAGGGATTCGGCCTTAAAAAAGGTGCTATTGCATCATCAATTTCTCATGATTCCCATAATATTATTGTCATCGGTTATGATTCTGAAATGATGGCGAATGCAGTTAATACTGTGATTGACAACATGGGAGGATTAGCCGTTGTAAGTGAAGAGTTTTATGGATCCCTAGCCCTTCCTATAGGAGGTTTGATGACTAATAAGGATGCATTTGATGTGGGTAAAAAACTGCGTACTTTGCAGAAAATGGCTATAGCGTTGGGCTGTCAACTTGATGCGCCTTTCATGACAATGGCATTCATGTCTCTTTTAGTGCTTCCATCAATTAAACTTTCCGATAAGGGTTTGTTTGATGGTGATAATTTTGAATTTATGGATGTAATTATAGATTAGATGTCGTAACCTTTTTCATTTAGTTTACTTTTGATTTTATCCATTGCCTCTTTATCTTTTTTAGAACCGACTTTTTTTACAACTCTGTATGCTTCTTTAAATGAATCCAGATAATATTTTCTTTTTTCATCATCTACAATATCTATTATTGAAAAATTAGCTAAGCATTCTATAACATAACTGAAAGCCCGATTATATGCTTTAACAGGTTTATTGATGATTAATTCTGTAACATCCGCTTTAATGACATTGGCTTCTCCTTTCTTTTTAATTGGATCGCTTTGTTTAACTGCTTCTTTGATGTTTTTAACTTCACATTTAAAATAACAATCAACATCTTTAATCGATTTGTTTTCGTTAAAATCATCTGCTTCAAGATTATCCAATAAAGACCAGGTAAATAATTCAGGATTTTGTGTAATATTGACTGTGAATTCCTTTTGCTCAATGATATTTTCCAGTGTATGACTTCCTTTAAAAATACGACACATTACCTCATTATTTCCCCTGCATAAAATTCCAATAGGTGCTGCATTCAGACTACCATCCATATTCGCTGTGGTGATGATGGTTTCATATTGTTGGCCTTTAAACATACCAATTTTTGTTAAATCAATTTCCATTAATATAAGATTATACTTCTTTTTTAAAAAAACTTTTTATATTTTGAAAAAGAAAGTTAATATATATACAAAAATACAATAGGGGGCTTTCCATGAAATATAAAATGTATGATGAAATGATGGAACAACCTGATTCACTTAGAAAAACATTTGAAAGTGAATTACCTACAATGAATGAAGTTTCTGAATTGGTTAAAAAAGTAGATAAAGTTTATTTAATTGGATGTGGAAGTTCTATATCAACTTGTTACAGCGTTAGGGACGCACTTAGAATGTCTACTACATTAAATATTGAAGTATTTTCAGGATATGAATTTTATTATAACAAATTTTTACAAGAAGGAGAAAATTCACTGGCTATATTTACATCACAGTCTGGAGAAACAGCAGATACATTATCATCTCTTAGACGTGCCAATGAATTTGGAATACATACTGTTTCCATTTCCAATGAACCAGACAGTTCCATGATTAAAGAAGCTAAAACTCCAATTGTCACAAGATGTGAAACCGAAACAGCTATTTTGGGTACAAAAACTTATGTAACTCAAATTGCTTGTCTTTATCAAATTTTGTTCTCAGCTTCTGATTATGAAAATAAAGATGAATTATTATCTCAGTTACAGGAAATTCCGGACATTATAGAAGAATTGCTTAAGACAACTGAGGAAGATTATAAAAAATTGGCTGAACAATACAAGGATGAAGAAATTTTCTACTGTTTGGGAAGCGGACCTAACTTCGGTCTTTCATTTAAAGTGGCAATGACTATGCTTATGGAAGGTGCAATAAAACATGCATGTCCATTATACGCATCCGAATTTAGGCACGGTTTGATTGAACGTGCTGAAAAGGATGTTCCTATGATTATTTTTGATTGTGATTTTGAATCTGATGAAATTACAAGAAAAGCTATTGATTTTTCCAATAATTTGGAAGCAAAAGTTATTGTATTTAATTTAAGCGATTTTGCTGATGTGGATAAGTTATTATCTCCATTAATCTTTGTAGTTCCTCTTGAATGGTTTGTCTATTACTTGGCCCATTTCAATGGTGAAGATCCTGGTGCTACAAGGCATATTGGTAAAGTCAGATACTAATTTTTAAATGCAGTAGATTATTCTACTGTTATTAATTATTTTTTTAATAATATTTTGGTGAAATTATGAAAAAATGTCCTGAATGTGGTCAGATTGCAGATGACTCATCAATTTTCTGTCAGAATTGCGGAAATACATTGGAAGTTGTTGAAGAGGGTCCGACTGTTGAAAACAGACATATAAATAATATTCCGGTTAATGGAAATTATCATGAAAAAATTCAAACAATGAAGATGTTTGGTTATGCGGCAATTTTACTTGAGATTATAGTTATCTTGGGAGCATGGGCATTTGTAAGGCTGATTAATTCAGATAGGATGATGTTATATCCATTATTATGTGTACTGGTTTCATTTTACTGTGCATTTAAATTGGTGGATTACGAGGAAACAATTAAAGATTCCAAAATAATAATAGCAGCATCCATAATATTGTTTATTTTGGGTTTAATTCTTGTTTAAATGAATTAAATTGATTAAATACTCTTTTTATTTATTTTTTTTTAATAATTCCCAATGCCATCATTATTAATTTATTTTCTGTTTTTGTAATAGCTATTATCATGTAATCTTTCTTTAAATTATATGTCTATCATAATAATTAATTATTCGATTAATTATTTTACTACTTGAACTAATAAATATTAAAAATATTATTCAATAATTTAATATAAGCAAACCTTTATATACTAAGGCCAATATATATAGTATTGGTATTATGTAATGATAAATTTGTGTTTAACTTGTTTATTTTTGCACAATATTTCAATTTTGGGAGCGAGTATTATGGCTGAAAAAGAAATCATTGATCAAACTAATGAACCTGCTGTTGAAGAAAAAGAAAAATTGCCTTTTGCTAAAAATGAGATATACCGTTTGATGAGGGAGAATCTTGACAGTGACAAAATTATTCGGGACAGGGTAAAGGTTGAAATGAATAAATTTTTGGCGGACATATTAAAAAATGTGTGCAAACAGCTGAATGATTATCCATATACAACAGTAGATTATGAAATGTTTAAGGAAGCTACTTATCCATATACTAATATAGAAAGAATCAATGAAGAAAAAGAAAGAATTTTGTTGCATTTAAACAGTATTAAAGCTGATTGTGATGCTTTAGCAATGGATGTTGAAAAAACTCTAAAGTTAAATGACTGTGTGAAAAACGATTCATTTGCAGACTTTTCGTTAGATGAAAATGAAAAATAGTATTTTTTATTAAAAAATAAAAAAATTTGCTTAAAAAAGGTAAAATATCCCAAATATTAGTTAATATGTGGGGTATTAATTTTTCCTTTTAGATAAGCATTTCCAATATAAGCAAAGATTACTCCAAGTATTATTAATAATATTGTTTGATTTCCAACGAATTCTAAAAAGTACATTAGTTGCTGGCCTCCGTATACTGAAACAATGACTGTATTTTGCAACAGGCCAGTAAACAGGCCGATTATAAATCCAACAATAATGGAATCATACATATTTTTAATATGTGGTGTAAGAATTAGCAGGGTTATCATTAATCCAATACAGAAACTAAACGGAAAAATACCTAAAAACATATTATAGGCATATTCTACTTGTTTGTATATTGTAAAGGAAAATAAATAGTAGAATATTGTCCCTAATAATAATGATAAAACAATGCCCACAATGGAGTATTTTAAAATCACTTTCAAATCAAACTTTTTATTTTCATTCATAAAAATGCCTCCGAAGATTTGCATCTTCCTTTCATGTTATTAATATATTACATTTGATATTTAAAATTATTTGGTGGCAGTTTTATATTAATTTTGGATTTAAAAAAAAGTAGTGTATTGATCAGGATTTTTCCTGATCAATGTTTTAAATTAATTTTTAAAACAATTCGTAACCTTATTCTACAGTTACTTTATGTTTTGGTATAATTAATTTTGGAAGAGTAATTAATACAATTCCTGAATTATATTTTGCTTTGATGTTGTCTACTTCAACACTGTTTTCAAATCTTACAGTTTTTGAGCATTTTCCTGTAGTTAATTCAGAAGCAATAATGGTTGCATCTTCAACTTCTTCTAATTCTTCAATTAATGGTTTGAAAGTTGCAGTAATTACAATATCATTGTCACTTGCTTCGATTTCAACATCTTCTTTTGGAATACCTGGAATAGCAACTTTTAAGTAATATGTTTCATCGGTTTCGATTAAATCGACAGCCAAATTACTTACAGTAGCACTTTTGTATTCATTGATTTTATCGTCAGCATATTTTTGCATGTTTTTGATATTTTCTTTAAATTCATCAAATGTGGAGTTTAAGTCATTTACGAACTTTTCAGAGTAAACTTTACCTTTTTCTTTTTTTTCGTCAAATTTATCTTTTTTTTCGTCATATTTATCTTCAAATTTTTCTTTTTTTTCATTCACTTTTTCTTCAAGGATGTCTTTTTCTTCCATGTTTATCACTCCTTTATACGTTCTTTCCTATATGTTTGATAATAGATTATCAGTTCATGTATATAAACATTCCCTTTAATAGTAGTCCAGTTCTTCCTCATCAACTTCCGGAATTCTATCTATTTTTTCAATACCATCTATTATTTTATTTATTTCATCTATTCCGTCACCATCAAGAGCAGATATGAATAATGTATTTTCAGGGTTGTCCACAAATTGATTAATGTATTCTTCATCCTGTTCAATATCCATTTTATTAAATAAATAGATTATCGGTATTTCACTAAAAATTTTTTCAATCTGTTTCAATAGATTGTATTGGCTTTCTAAGTGGAATCCGCAAGTTTCAGATCCGTCAAAAATGAATAAAATTGCATCGGCCAAATGTTCCAGTGCAACAATTGCATTCATTTCAATGTCATTCATTTCCAGTACTGGGCTGACCAGTAATCCTGGTGTATCTATAAACTGAATGCTTTTCCAATGTCTTTCAGTATGGTCTATTTGAATTCCTTTTGTTGTAAATGGATAATCCGCTACTTGGGGGTCAGCACCGCTAATCTGTCTTAGGAGTGTTGACTTTCCAACGTTTGGAAATCCTGCAATCACAATGGTTGTTGCATCAAAATCAATTGTCGGCATATTTCTTAATTTGGATTTTGCAAAGTCCAGGAAATCCAAATCCTTTTCTATTTTATTTATAACTGATGCAATTCTTCCATATGCCTCTCTTTGGATAGCGCTTGCTTTTTCTGAAGGGCTCCTTTTGAATTTTCTTGAGTATTCCCTTTCCAATTGGGCTAAAATACCATATGCCCAGTTAAGCGCACCCAATGCCTGTTTCATCGAGTCCACACCAACAGTAATGTCGATATAATCTTGATAAAATGGATGTAATTCTTCAATTTCTGGCACTGCATCAATAATTGATTTTAATTTATCCTTCATTACCTGACATGCAGTGACAACTCTTCTTTCTTCAATTTTTTTCCCCTTCAAATGTTTAGGGATTTTTTGTGTCCGCAGTAAATCTGCAGCTTTTTTTCCTCTGCTGAATCCCTTATCCAATATTTCATCGGGGGTGGGTATCGTTGGTATCATCATTATATCACTCTAAATATCAGTTGCTTATATGCTTTCTCTCTCAACCTTTCTATACTATAGTTTAGATTTGGCAGGTTAATTAAATTTGTGGATAAGGTTGTGATATTTCAGTGGGTATATTATTTGTTTTATATAATGGATATAATAATAAATTAGGTTAGAGTTTTAACCGATAAAATTATAAAAAAAGTATTTTGAGATTGGAGAACCCCAATGCTGAAATAATGTCTCCTCCCGTGGAGACGAAGCTTAGAGAAGCTGAACTTCTAGAAGTTTTTACCTCCAGAATCTACAATTAAATATATGTAATATCAGCCATAATAAACAATATTAAAAAGATGTTCAAAAAGATGATATAACAATTAAAAATCCAGATTTCCTAAATTTATGAATTGTAATATAAGATAATATTGGTGGGGGATAATCATTAATCAGACAATGTTAAAATTAGAATCAATAGAATCAAGCATATTTGAGGAGCTATCGAACTCAATAATTTATTTTCAACATCGTATTAATATAATTTCGACTGGACTAAATCGGGAAGGAAAACCTATAAAATGTCCTATAGATGCAATTGGAATTATAAAAAATGATGATAAAACTGAGTTTGTATTTATTGAAGCAACTACAACGCAAGTTAATAGTTTAAAAGATAAATGGTTAAGTAAATCTGATGATAAACCTGGTGACATAATTAAAACATATAAAAAGGCAAAAGAATTTTTTAATCTAAATAAAAATTCATCTTTTAAACTATTTTTAATGACAAATAGAGATTTATCTGGGGATAAAGGTTTAGATTTAATAACAGAGGTTGAAAATGAAAATTTTGATATTCCTTTAAAAATTGAAATTATGGAACAAGGGTCAATAAAACAATTCTTGGATCATGATAGTGATGGACAATATTTGAGAAAAAAATTTCTACAAATTGATGCTGAAAGGTTATCTAAACCGTTGTTGCATAAAATTTGTGATGAAAACCTGCAAGCATATGAAAATTTCATTAACACAACGGGATTTAATAATTTAATTGAAAGAGAGGAGCTACCTTCAATTGAAAAACATATCAGTAATAATAATTTGTCTTTTTTAATTGGAGAATCTGGATATGGCAAAAGTGTAATTTCTTTTCAAATACTCAAAAGACATATTAATAATGGAGGATATGGTTTGTGGATATCTGAAGAATTTTTAAAAAATTCTTCTAATTTAAATTATACATTAGATGAACTTTTACATCAATATTGTCCAAAATTAGAAAAAAATAGTGGATTTAAAGCATTAAACATTAATTCCAATGATAATTTTTTATTGATTTTTGATGATTTGAATAGGAGTGAAAATCCTAAAAAATTAATTGATAAAATCATTAATTGGTCGAAAAATATTAAATCAGGTAAAGAAAATACTGATGAAAATTATCATGATAAAATCCGGCTTATTTGTCCAATTTGGCAAAAAAATATGAAAAATTATGGTGGTAATCTAGATAACGATTCAAATATAATCATAGAAAAACTAAAAGATGAAGATGGGATAAAAATTTTAAAAAGCACAGCCAAAGACAAAGGCATTGTATTGTCCGATTTAGAAGTAAAAAATTATCTAAAAAAATTAGATAATGATCCATTTTATATTGGTCTTTTTATCTCAGAATTAAATAAATTCAAAAATTGGGATGATTTAATCAATAATGCATTTCAAATTTTCTTAAATCGAAAATTTGAAGAATTAGATGAAGAAGAATTTTT
>NZ_JAZTXC010000004.1:0-18563 GCF_045636185.1 Methanobrevibacter sp.
CAAATAGTGATTTAAAAAATAAATAACTTGAATAAATAAAAATAAATAAAAATCTGAAATAATATTAGAAAAATAATAAAAATTAGGCTAAAAAATTTTTCGACAAAAAATCAAAAATCAATTTTGGCGGACACCCACAAATCTAAAAAAAGAAAAAGAAAAGATTTAAGCTTTTCTTTGAATTGAAGCTATTGCACTTTGTGCACCTGATTTTACATAACCGCTTTCATCATCAAGCAATTTTTCAAGTGCAGGAATAGCCCTTTCATCATTCAAGTTACCTAAAGCCCAAGCAGCTGCACCACGGACTCTCCAATCAGGATCATCCAATACTTCAATTAAAGGTTCTACTGCAGCAGGACCCATACGACTTAAAGAAGTGGAAGCTTCTCTTCTAACTAATTTATTGTTATCGCTTAAAGTTAAAATTAATGGCCTAATAGCTTTTTCATCATTTATTGCACCTAAAAGTTGTGCAGCATGTAAACGAATATTTTTCTTTCTACTAGATAAAGCAGAAATCAAAGGATCTACGGCTTCTTCACCTTTTAATTCTAATGCACCAACAGCATCTTCAACAACAAAGTCATCTTTGTCATTTAACTTTTCAATCAAATCATCTATTTCAGACATATTCATCCCTCAAATATAACAATTATTAAGTAAATATATTATTTATAATTATATGTATAAAAGTATTTTGATAACATACGAACAAAAAGTGAAATAATGTATAATATTGCAATAATTGGTGGGGACGGAATAGGAAATGAAGTAATGGAATCAGCTGAATATTTATTAGATAAATTAGATTTGAATTTTAATTTCAATTATGGTGAAGCTGGTTTCGAGTGTTTTAATAAAAATGGAACAACACTGCCTGAAGAAACAATTAAAATTGCAAAATCAAGTGATGCAACATTATTTGGTGCTTCAACTTCAACACCCGGCCAACCTAGTCCAATAATAAATCTAAGAAAAGAACTCGACGTATATGCAAATTTAAGGCCAATCAGATCATATAAAGGAATCAAATCCGTTGCCGATAATATTGACTTTATAATCGTGCGTGAAAATACGGAAGGATTATATAGCCAAAAGGAATATGGAAATGACAATGAAGTAATTGCAGAAAGAGTAATTACTCGAACTGCTAGTGAAAAAATCTCTGAAATCGCTTTTAAATTAGCTAAAAGAAGAAAAAAATTAAATAAAGTAACCTGCGTTCACAAAAGCAATGTCCTGAAAAAAACAGATGGTGTTTTTAAGGAATCATTTTACAAAGTAGCTGAAAACTATCCTGAAATTAACACGGAAGACTTTTATGTAGATGCAACGGCAATGTATCTCATTACAAACCCACTGAACTTTGATGTTATTGTATCAACCAATTTATTTGGAGATATACTATCCGATGAAAGTGCAGGTCTAGTTGGAGGATTAGGTCTTGCACCATCAGGAAATATTGGAGATGAAAATGGATTATTTGAACCAGTCCATGGTTCAGCACCAGATATTGCAGGCAAAGGTATTGCAAACCCATGTTCTATGATTTTATCAACATCAATGATGTTAGATTACATTGGTGAAAAAGAGATATCCCAACAGATAAACAAAGCCGTCGAAAGCGTTGTCTGCAGAGGTAAAATATTGACTCCTGATTTGGGAGGCAAAGCCAAGACAAAAGAAATGACGGAAGCCATTGTTCAAGAGGTGATTTCATGTTAAACATCACTACATTTTTAGATGCGAATTCAAAAAGATTAAATAAAAACGTTTTGTACAATCCTAGAAGTGGTGAAAAATACACATCAGGAGAGATATTGTCAATTGTTTCAGAAATTGGTCGTGAATTAAATAGCTTGGGAATTGATAAAGGAGATAGAGTTATAATTTATTTGAATAATTCATGTGAATATTTATTTTCACTTTTTGCAATATGGAGAATAGGGGCAATTGCCATTCCAGCAAACAGAGTTTTTACTGTATCAGAACTAGAATATATTGTTAGCGATTCACAGGCAAAATTAATAATTACTGATGCTGAAGCCCGTGAAATAATTAATATCAATACATATATTCCTCAAAATTTAAATGAATATAAGACATGTGAAATATTAGAGGCTTGCGATACCGATTGGGATGATTTATGTCAGCTCCAATACACATCAGGTACAACAGGTAAACCAAAAGGAGCAATGCTAACACATGGAAATTATTTCACCGCAATACATAATGAATGTGATGTATTAACCCTAAAGCAGGACGACATATTTTTAGGAATTTATCCAATGGCACATGTTGGTCTTTCCTGGGCAATAGCTGCACTTAGAGCGGCGGCTTATTACATTTTAATAGAAAAATTTAATTTAGATGAATATTTGGAATTATGTGAAAAGGAAAAAGTAACTGTTTTAACCGGAATGCCTCCAGTAATTCATTCCCTTACGACAATGGATAAGACAAAAGAATTGAAAACTGTGCGTGAGATAATAAGTGGAGGAGGACCATTACATAAAAAGATATGGAAAGAATTTCACGAAACATATCAAATTCCAATTATCAATGCATACGGATTATCAGAATCAATAGTTATAGGAACAGGAACCGTCATCAGACCGGAAGATTATCGTGAAGCTGACAGATTTGAAAGTGTAGGCCATCCAGTATGTTTTTCAGAAGTGAAAATAGTTGATGAAATTGATTCAACAAAAACTTTAGAAAAATACGAACAAGGAGAAATTGCACTAAGAGGACCGGCTATTGCAAAAGGTTACTGGAGAAGAGAAAAACAAACTATTGAATCCTTTTTAGATGACGGATGGTTTTTAACTGGAGATATTGGATATTTGGATGAAGATAATCGTCTATTCATTACTGACCGTAAAAAGGACATGATTGTGATGAGCGGATGGAAAATCTATCCAACTGAAGTTGAAGAAGTATTAATTAAATATCCAAAACTTAAAGAAATAGCAATATTCAGCATTGGAGACTGTCACAGAGGAGAAATTCCTGTAGCTGCAGTCGTTTGGAATGAAGAACCTGACCATGATGGTTTAATTAAATATGCTCGTGAAAACTTATCCCGTTATAAAGTTCCACGTAAAATCTATGATATGGACGAACTTCCAAGAGTCAATGGATGGAAATTGCTTAGACGTGAATTAAGAAATATGTTCAAAGAATGAAAAGTTAGAAATTAATCTAACTTTTAATCTTTTTTTGCTGTATTACACTTAGTATATATCATTTAAATTTCAACAATATTAATACTCAGCCATGACCTGAAGGAAAAAATTATCCAAGCAAAATCAGTGAAAAACCTATTTTTTAGAGCTTTAAAAAAATAATACAGCATTTAAATTAATGATTTTATATAGATAACAAAACCTTCAATTTATTATTTGATTTAAAATTATTTAAGTTAGATAGAAATCGATAAAGAAAAAATAAGATTAGAGAGGATAAATGTCCTCATCCATAAATAATCTATTTATATATCATAGTTCCAATACCGTTAGTGGTAAATATTTCAAAGAGAATAGAATGTTTTTTACGTCCATCAATGATATGGCAAGATTTAACACCATTCTCTACGGCTTTAACACAGGTTTCTATTTTTGGAATCATACCTCCTGTAATGACACCTTCTTCAATTAAGTCTGGAACTTCACTTACCTTGATTTTTCGAATCAATGATGAAGGATCATTAGGGTCTCTTAAAACTCCTGGAACATCAGTTAAAATAATTAATTTTTCCGCATTAATAGAACTTGCAACTTCACCTGCAGCAGTATCTGCATTTAAATTAAGGCTTGACCCATCTTTTGCTGAACCTATTGGAGATATTACTGGAATATAATCATTATTAACCAACAACTTAAGTAAGTTATAATTAATACAATCGATTTCTCCAACCAAACCCAAGTCAATTTCTTCATCAGAGCCGTCAATTTTACTTGCACCCTTTTTATGGGCAAGAATTAGGCTTGAATCTTTACCTGATAAACTGATTGCATCACCATCATGATTAATTAATTCAGAAACGATATCTGAACTTATTTTACCTGCAAGAACCATTTCAATAATTTCCATTGTTTCTTCGTCTGTAACTCTTAAACCTTGGATGAATTCCGGTTCTTTTCCTAATTTTTCCATTGAACGGGAAATTTCAGGACCGCCACCATGAACAATGAGTGGTTTCATACCAACATATTTAAGTAAAACAGTATCCCGAGCCGTAGAAGACATGGATTCTGCATCTATCATCGCATGTCCTCCATATTTAATTAAAATTTTTTTATCATGAAACTTTTTAATATATGGTAAAGCTTCAATTAAAACGTCAATATCTCTCATTTTATCACTATATCTAATATTTAATTTAATTATTAATAAGTATTTCAGTTTTTTTATATGACAATGATAATAAATTTTTGGAAAAAAATGAATAGGAGTTAGTACTCCTATAATCCACATTTGAATTTGAATCTGTACTCTTGGTTAACAATTTCCATTCCTTCAAATGAACCTTTTAAAATATCTGCGACTTTTTGTAAGTCTTCAGCAGTAATTTGGCTACCATTAGCAACAGGTGAGAAAAATGTAATCATATCATCCGTTATTAGGTAGTTCAAAAGTTTTGTGTCTTCTTTTTGGTATTTTTCAACAATAGCCAAAATTTCTTTTTCAGTAGCTTTATCAAGGTTTGCCATAATATCACCTTAATTTAAAATTAACTTTTAACTATTTAAACTTTGTGTAGTCAAATAGTAACCCGTTAAAAAGTACCAAAATATTAAGGGATAAACGGATGCTCTCTCAAAAATAGGCATGTAAATACTTCTGACATTAAAAAACATAATCCAAAATGCAATTAGTCCAAAAAGACCAAATATTAAAGTAATTTTTTGATATTTATCAAAATTACCCATTGACCTGGAAATTAAAACAAGCAGGATGTTTCCACCCAAAATCGCCATTATCGCACCTAAAGTATGATATCCTGAAGTCAATGGATTTCCCCCATGAATCAGACCAACAATTATAACACCCAAAGATGCAATTAATGTCAAAACATGAAAAGCTATCTTATTTTTAATTATTAAATCCTTGAATTTGTAAAAATTACCAAAAATTAAAGTCAAACCAGTCAAAACAAATGCGGAATTCATTAACAAGAATAACGGAGAATTTCCATTCGGAATTCCAAGTTCGGAAATAGTATGGAATAAATAAGTATTGATTAATGAAGCATTGAAAAAAGTTGCGGAAATAGCTTCTCCTATCAAATAGTACAAACTACCAAAAATAAAAACGATTCCTGCAACTTTAATCTTCATCATTTAGGCTCCAAATTTTTTATTGAAGTATTTTTCCCTTAAGTCAAAGTTTAATTCATCCAAATCTGCACCAGAAAGTGCTTTTTGTAAAATCTTATATGAAGTCTTTTTCGGTACGGTTATATTTGTAACGTGAGATTTAGCCCATATATTATCAAATCTTTTCTTCAAACTGCCAAAATTAAATTTCTCCAAAACATTTTTTAAATTGATTATATTAGCTGCATTAATTATGTCATATGTTGCGTAAGTTTTTGGATCCATAACTATCGGATTTAAACCCAGGATATATCTTTGCAAATCATAATCAAGGAATGTTTCATAATCACCATCATATGCATAAACATGGGCTTTTGCAGATAGTGCATCGATAAAGACTAAAAACTGATTGGAAACTAATGCCCTTGAAATAATTTCATCACAGAAATTCAAAGCGGTTTGAACGTTATCTGCACTTGATGAAGCCACATAAGTTTCATAATCGTCAAATCTGAATGCAACAAGTGCAAACATGTATAAGTCTATCCATTCATTTTCTTTTATGAATTCTTTAGCTTTATCAGTTAACTCATAATCCCCAGAACCTTCACTTAAAACAGGCAATAATCTTTCAACAAGCTCTTGCTTTTTACCGGAAACTTTTAAACCATTTTCTTTAAGCAATTCTTTTAACTGAGCAACGGTGTACTTTTTGGATAATGACTCGGCAGTTATAACTCCCCCAGTACCTACAAGATATCCATTATCAACTAAATACTCTATACAGGCTTCAGCTGATGGAAAAGTACCAAAATTATCTTCCTTTAAAATATCATCAAGTTCATATCCACTATTTAAAAAATTCAAAACATTAAAAACTTCTAATTTTTGTTCACTCACTTAAACACCTTTTTACTTTTAAGTAATATAATAAATTATATCTTTTTTGGTTAATTAATACTTTCCTAAATTATTGGATTTTGAGAATTGTTCAATTGAATATGCTTCTTTGAAAATATTCAGCCAATGTAGTGAAAATAAAATACCTCCAAAATATAATATTGATATGGACTTATTTTTTTGTATAACCTTATAATATTGTGTCAATTTATACTATACTAATTTATAAACTTCAAAATAAAATATTACTAATTATAAAATCATTAAATTTCAAAAGGTGATAAATAATGTGTGAAAAAAATTATGATAGAGAACAATATGAAATAATAGAAAACATATTCGGAGACTTTAGAGAAATCAAAGGAAAAGCATCTGATGAAATACAATCAATAGCGGAAAAACATGGAATAGATGCCGAGATATACAAAACAAAAAATAATGAATTGATATCCTATGGAATGATAAGAAAAGACTTTGAAAATAGTGATTTTGAAAAATATAAAGTTTATGGAGAGGAATTATATGAAAAAAGCAAAAAACAAGTCTGCATTTACCTTTTAGGAACACCCGATATAAAATTTAATGTGACAAAAGAATTTGAGAGTAAAGCCGAAATAAAAATAAACATTTCATTTATGGGATATTCCAGCGTCTATAACACATTAAGACACATTGAGGATTTAGTTAAAAATAGAAAAAAACTGGATAAAGAGGATTTGTTTGCCTTAAAAATGATACCTACAATAGGGCCTCCAGAAGACAAAAGAAATCTAAGAATTGAATGTTTAAAATTATGGAAAACAATAGTGAAGAAAGGGTTGATAAAATGAACGAAGAAAATATAAATCTGATAAGAAAAGCATTTAAGGATTATCGGGAAATAATTGGAGAAACACCTGAAGAAACAAGAAAAGTAGAAGATGGAATTTATCCCGGAGGATATGTCTATACAACAGCGGATGACGAATTTATCGATTTAGAAATTCAAATGAGAGATTATGATATAGAAGATCATGTAAACTACATTGAATTTGCAGAAGCGTTATACGAAAAGCATGGCAAAAAAGTAAATATCTATGTCTATTGTGACCCCTCAATTAAAATAAATATAAAACTTTATGAGATAATGTCAGAGGCAGACTTTAAGATCAGGCTGGCTCAGGTGCAAAAAAATTCAATGATACAAAGGATGAAAGCAAAAATGAAAAAATAAATAGTAAATAATCATGTTAGAAATGGAGATGGTTTTGTTTTGGTCGTGTTTACCCCTTAAGAATAGATGATAAGAAATGAACAACAATAAACTACTATTTTCATTCCAACATGATTTTTCGTGTTTCGTCTAAAAAGGCGATAAAAATGATACAAAAACATATTATCCAATTTTGACTATCACCACCTTCAATGACAATACATTCAACAACTGATTACACTTTAATAATATATTGTGTATAACTTGTTTATAAAGTTTTGCTATTGAAGTTGAAAATTACCCATGAGACAAAAATTATATTATTCTTGCAATATTAAAATAACACAGTTAAATTGCTTTAAAAAGAAACTTACTAATTTATAATTCATTAAATACAATATAACTAATTGTAATTAATTTTTAGAGGTTAGAATAAAATGAACGAAGAAAACATAACAGAAAAAATAAGAATAATCCAAGAAGTATTTGATGAAAAAAGAAATATAATCGACTATGCTCCTCCAGAAATGGTTGAAGTATGTAATGAATGCTATCCTGGGGGAGACATATTTATAACTAAAGAAGGAGAATTAATAGACCTAGAATGTCAATTTAAAGACTTTGATGAAGAAGATCTTGCAAAATATGCTGAACTTGCAGAAGAGCTCTACGAAAAAAATAAAGTGCCGATTTCAATATATGTTCTATGTTCCGAAAGAGTTTTAGTTCCAGAAATTCCCATTAAATCAGAAGCAATATTCAATATTAAATTGGCTCGCATAGAACATAACCCCATATATGATACATTATTTCAGATTAAAGAAAAGGTTGAAAACGGTATGCCTCTTGATGATGAAGATTTTTTCGGCCTTCTAACTCTACCCATTATGGGATCCAAAAAGGATAGAAAAAAATTAAGAGTTGAATGCTATAGACTTTTAAGAAAAGCATTATGATAATTTAGATTTCCCATTTCAATATGGTTTTTCCAAAGTCTGAGATATAATCCATATCAAAAGAGACTTTTAAATCATCAATTGACTTGATTAAACAGACATTTGTAATTAATTTAGATAAATAATTAAAAAGATGAGGATTATTGGAAAGAAGGTCAACGACACCTTCAAAATCTTCTCTTTCAGACCGGCTATTTCCCTGCAATGTCAGTCCTTTTTCCAATATCATACGAGTGTTAATAGGTATTGGATATTCGCTTACGCCAAACAAATTAATCGTTCCTTGAGGATTTATTAACTCAATGATTTGATCAATAGCTGATTGTGAAGCTGCAGAGCCAACGCATTCAAATGCATGATCTATTTTTAAGTCTTCAGGCACTTCATGTATAAGATAAACATTATCTGCAAATGAAAACAAGTTTAAATTTTCAATATGCTTTCCAAAAACAACAATTTCACATTCAGGACATATCTCTTTTAGAAGAAGAGCAGTAATGTAACCCAAGTTTCCATCACCCCAAACGCCTAAAACTTTGCATGATGCTTTTTCAAATTCTAAAAATTTCATTATTCCTTGATATGCAACAGTGATTAACTCAATAAAAGCAGATACCTGCATATTAAAATTATTCGGTAATTTAACTAACCTATCATGTTTCAAACTTACCAAATCACTTGTGAATCCATCAAAACCACTGCCTCTAAATTTAGACAATGGAGAATAATTCGCACGAAATTCATCTTCGCCAAATGGAGTGTTTGGTATCATTACAACATTATCTCCAGCTTTAAAAACACCTTTACTATCACTAACTACCTCTCCAACGGCTTCATGAATCAGAGCCATAGGCAATTTCCGGGATAGGATATCAGGAGGTCTTGAACCCTGATAATATCTTTGGTCAGCCTGACATATTGAAAGATAGGTTGGTCTTACAACGACATCATCTAATTCAATTTCATCAATAGCTTCTTCAAAGAATTTTGGAGATTTTAATCTATAAACAATATTAATCATGGTCTGATTCCTTTAAGATTGTATTAGCTAACTTTAAATCATACGGATATGTAATTTTAATGTTTGTTATTTCACCCTCAACAAGATGTACGTCTTCACCCTTAAGGACGAATATTTTACATGCATCTGTTAATATATTAGTTTCGCTATCACTTAAATTATTAATTAATTCATATAGTTTATTTATTCTAAAACTTTGGGGAGTCTGGCCTTGATAGAAATTGTCCCTTATAGGAATATCCTTAATTAATTCACCGTCAATACTTTCAACAATTGTATCTGTTGCAGGGACAACGGTATCACAGGCACCAAATTCTTTTGCAGCTTTAATATTATCCTCAATTATGCGATGGGTGACAAAAGGACGTACAGAATCATGGGTGACAATTATAGAATCATCATCAATATCAAAATTTTCTTTAACATATTCAATAGAATTGATTATGGTATCATTTCTTGTATTTCCACCCGCTAAAACAATAATGTTATTATTTTCACCAAAATATTCATTAATCAGATTTTTAGTATGATTAATAAAGCTTTTTGGTGATAAAACAATAATTTTATCAAATTTGGAATTAATGACAAATTTTTCAATTGTGTGGATAATAACCGGCTTATCGCCAAGAGTTAAAAATTGTTTAGGGGTTTCTGTTCCACCCATTCTTGATCCAATTCCACCTGCCAATATAGCTGCAAAAATCATTTTATATTCTCCTTTTCAAACACTACGAAATAATGTGATTTACCTTCAGGAATATCTTCTCCAATTTCCTCATTCAAATAAGTCATCTTAAGTCCATGATTTGAAAAATACTCTTCAAGTTCTACTGGAGAGTTTCTTACTTGAGTTGGAGGTCCTTTAGGAACATCCCATTTTTTATAATCCATAATAGCTATTCTGCCATCATTTTTAATTAAACGGGCAAATTCACTTATTGCTTCATCAATTTTTCTTGAAGCGTTAAATCCATGAAAAACATTAACCGTCAATATTACATCAAATGTCCCATCATCAATTTCAGAAATGCCCTGCGTAATATCTGCTTCAATATTAATTAAATTATCTACACTGTTTTCTAATTTATATTTTTCCATGTCCTCAATTGATGCATCATAAACATCAACGGCATAAACTGTACCTGAATCAATATATTCATCCAGAAGTTTAATTGCAATGTGTCCATCACCACAACCAGCATCCATAATTATTTCTGAGCCATTTAAGTCCAATTCATCAATTATTTCATTTGAATCCAGGAAAAAATCACTAGAAAATCCATGTGCCCTATGTCCATTTTTAGGAATCATCATGATATAAAGTATCTAAAGAATAGTATTTAATAGTAGTTAATTGGATTTTTTGAAAAAATGTGAAAAAAATTAATGAATATCTACATGACACAATTACTGAATCAAATGTCGATTAATAAAATCAATTAAATTAAAAACAATTATGATAAAAAAATAGTTTGAATGAAATCATGCAAAATAATTAATCGAAATTTTAATTAAATGATGGTTAGATTTTAATGAAAAATATAATTTTGGTATGGTTAAAAAAAGAAGTGTCGAGAGGACTTATTTTTTCCAGGTTTGTTTAACTCCTCTTCCTCTTTTACTACCAGGTTTAGTATAACTTCTTTTTTGTCTGGTTCTTCTGTTAGTTCCTTTAACTTTTGCCATATCTTACCCTCCTTAAAAATTTATTAAATATAATAATTAGAATTATTTTATAACATAAAGATATTTGTTTTTAAAGTATTTATATGTTTTCTTATGTGGTGTATTCTGCATTGATTTTGACATAATCATAAGTTAAATCACAACCCCATGCAGTTGCTTCACCATCACCTAAAAACATGTTAATTTTAACAGCAATGTTTTTGGATTGCATTATCTTTTCAGCTCGTTCTAGATAAGGAGTGTTTTCAAAAGCAAGAATTTCACCTTTGCGGACCAAATCTACCTCATCATCCTCATCTGCAATTGCAATAGTTACAATATCAGGATTTAATTCACATCCGGAATAACCTATAGCTGAAACAATTCTACCCCAATTTGGATCACCGCCAAAAACAGCAGACTTGAACAATGGAGAAGTCACAATTGCTTTAGCAGCAAGCTTTGCATCATCAAATGATTCAGCACCACGAACATTAGCTTCAATGAACTTTGTTGCTCCTTCACCATCACGGGCCATCTTTTTAGCTAAATTAATGCATAAATGATTTAAACCTTTCTGGAAATTAGGGTCTATTTCACCATCATTTTCAACATCAATTCCAGATGCCCCATTTGCTAACATCAAACAGGTATCGTTAGTACTTTCATCACCATCAACAACTATCATGTTAAAACTTAAATCAGCAGCAATTCTCACTGCTTTCTTGATAGCTTTTTGAGAAATTACCGCATCAGTTACAATAAAAGATAGCATTGTTGCCATATTAGGAGCAATCATTCCACTGCCTTTTGTAATACCTGCAATTTTTACGACTTCACCAGTGGTTAAAGTTACTTCAACTGCTTCTTCTTTAGGAAAAGTATCTGTAGTCATTATTGCCTTAGCAGCAGCAAGGGAATTCTCCGGATTATTGTCTAATTTAGAAATGGATTCATAAGCAACTTTAGATATTATATCCATTGGCATTTCACGACCAATAACCCC
Source organism: Methanobrevibacter sp. (assembly GCF_045636185.1). Lineage (GTDB taxonomy): Archaea > Methanobacteriota > Methanobacteria > Methanobacteriales > Methanobacteriaceae > Methanocatella. The sequence continues at coordinate 12,065 of NZ_JAZTXC010000004.1, forward strand.
TGTTGAACAGATAGCAATTTCGCTAGCAGGTACTTTTAAATCTTTAGAAACAATATTGACCAATTCTTCACAGTCTTCAATTCCTTTTTGACCGGTGAAACAATTTGCATTACCACTATTTACAACAATAGCAGAAACAATACCTTTTTTAACAACATTTTTTGTATATGTTACCGGTGCTGCAACAACTTTGTTTGTTGTAAAAACAGCAGAAGCAGTACTGTTTGGGGCTAAAATTACGGTAACCCCATATTTTCCTTCACGAGCTCCAGATATCTTAATATCATCAATGATGGAAAATCCTCCATCAACTTCACGTATAAATTCCATAATATCACAAAATTAATTATTTTTTGAATGCATAGATACATTCTGATTAAAGTCCACATTATCTGCTTCATAATCATACTCTACAGGAGCGGGAGTATTATGAGGAGATATCATTTCGTGTGTTACATTTTCAACATGAACAGTAGTATTATTTTGAGTTTGATTGTCATGTTCTGTCATACTGACTGAAATTCCAATAGCCGAACCAATGACAAATGCCACTAATGCCAATATCATTAAAAAAGCTATAATTCCTTCATTCCTTCGAGCCATCGTAATTCCCTTTTTAATTTTTTAATTAAGCAACAAAAGCATATATTAATGCTATAATAATTGTAATAAAACTGAATGCACCCAATCCAAGAACACTTAATAAATAAGTGATTATAAATACGAATGCAAATACTGCGATTAATTTCTGTTTTTCATTTTCAAATAGATTGATTAAAGTTCTTGTAAATTCAGAAGGTACGTTATATGCATATAAACCATTAGCAAGTTCAAAAACTACCAAAGACAATGGAGAATTTGAACCTATATTATCTACCAATTGAGCTCTCTCACCAGCTTCTCTCCGGCTCCTGCCAACACCTGCTCTAATTTTTGCATCATTATCAAGTGCAAACCAAGCAGCATCTAAACCGGCACGAATAGCCAAATCTTTTGATGGGAAACGTGCAATGAAATCATCCCCACCTTCACGGTAACCTTCAAGGTCTCCACCACACTCGGTTTCAATGAAATATTTAATATTTGTCATTAAATCAACCAATTGGGTTTTACCATGTTTACTGGTATAAGCTGTTGAATCAATTAAATCAACGAATAGATAATTTTGAAACTCTGAAGGTTTGGATTGGGCTAATTTAAATGGTCCATCAAAAACCAATGCATATTCTCCACCAAGCTTTGTAAAAGCCACACCAGGGAAGTTTCCTAGATTTTGTCTGTAATTAATAGACCTTTCAATTGAAGCTGCCCCAGTCATTCCCACAGCAGATATCACTTCAACACCTTTTTCAAGACCTATACCTATTAATTCAATAGCAACCCTGATTGCATCATTTTTACTTAACATTTTTGCAACAAGTTCAGTGGAACTCTTTTCAACAATTTCTCCTTTTTCATTTTCAATAATTTTAACGAAGATATTAATTAAATTTGATGGATTTGGGAGTTCAACATAGAAATAACGATCACTACCCATTACAATATTACTTACAAGAGCATATTCTTCAATTTTATTTTCTGCAGGTTTAATTTCATAGAATTTATAATCCTCAGGCATATTTTCAGCACCCAAATCTCTTATAAGATTGCTTTCAATGCCTTCAGAAGTAATCTCTGCTTTTTCTAGTTCAAATAGGATAGTTTGAGTATAATTAAATAATTCAACATATTCATTCTGTATTGAATCTGTTGGAAAGAATTTAGTCCCTACACTAATTGGTGTGAGACCTGTGGTTAGCTTAATTATAGCTTTAGATAAGCTATTAACCATCTAATTTTCCTCCTTTTTCTAATTCAATTTCAAACTCACCAGGACGTTCCAACAACATGTCAGGTTTTACTGAAACAAATGGAAACTTCCATGAACCGAGTCTTCCTGCAATAGTACTTGCAATATTTCTTGAATTCTTCTTGATAAATACTTCATCGTGAGCACTTACACGAACTAAAATATTATAAGGAGCATTTTCAGTAACTTCATCAGCCAACATAATATTTAATTCAAAAGTTCCTGGTTTAGTGAATAAATCATTACGAACTGCAATTAATGGTTTTTTCTCAAGACCCAATCTATCAGCAACAGTGACAGAAATATTTCCTGCATTTTTAACTGTTTTTTTATAGTCTTTTGGATGAACAAGTACAAAAATAACATAAGGAGCTGCTATTTCAACATCATCAACCATATCTACAATTTTATTGAACATTGGTATTTTTGAGAAGATATTTTCAACTTTTGAATTTATATTGGTATCATCATCAATACGAACAATTGCCTGTTTTGCAATATTTAATGGGGAAATTTCCAATCCGTCCTTACCTGTGTAAACTTCCCATCTTTTAAAGTTTAATTGCTTAATAATTTCTTCTGAAATATTTTGCAAAATACGTTTATCATGTTTAGGTTTTTTTGGCCTACCAAATGTTAATCTACCATTTTTTATAACAAATGGAATCCTAAATGAATTAATATTTTTAAATTCAGCAGCATAATCTCTGAATTTATCATTTGATAAAATTTTTGCTTTTTCATTATAAGCAATCTCTAAAATAAAATGATCAGCATCATTACCTGCCGGAACTTCCTCTACATTATCACTTTCCAACAGTTTTAAAAAAGCATCTTTGTCATCAATTTCATGGCGAAGTGATGCATCGGCTATAATGACAAATTCATCTTCACTTTCCTCCAATGCTTTTACAGCAGCTAATATATTAGCCATTTGAGGTTGTGAGTTTTCATTTTTTACATTGTGTGCAACATTAGACGCATCTACAACTACTTTCATAATATCACCTGCGAAACTAATCTATTATTCATTTATTATATAAACCTAACCAAATATTTAAGATTTTCTTCGGTATTTTCCAAATAAAATTTTTTCTCCACCAACATTATGTAGAAATAGCTCCATTGAATCCTCATAAATATTATAAACATTATAAGAATTACCAATTTTGCCTCTTAACTTATTTGAAGAAAGTGAACCGGCATTAACAACAATTGTTTCATTAATTTTCCAAATGTTAGGAACATGCTTGTGTCCAGATAATACCAAATCTACTTCATGAGTGGTCAAAGTTTTTAAAATATCTCCTGCATCAGACAATACATTACGTTCACGGCCAGTATCCGGAATTGAAATAACATGATGGTGAAGAGCCACAATAGAAAATCTATTGTTGACAACACATTCATCCAATTGATGTTCCATCCATAACTGTTGGGGAATACCAATATGGCCTCTATTTTCATCATGAGCACTACTGTCAAGACCAATGACAGTAAATTCATCATCCTTAGTTAATTTCCAGCTTCTTTCACCAACCAATTCTTCAAAGCTTTGATAACCAAGATTACGTGAATCATGGTTGCCTGGAATTGCAAACAATGGGGCTTCAAACAGGGCCAAATATTCAATAGCCCTTTGATATTCTCTGTAATAACCACTGTTTGTTATATCTCCGGTTAATATAATCATATCCGGTTTTAAATTATTTATTTCGCTTACTGCTTTTAAGAAAACTTCTTCATCAAAAGCATCCTTACTTATATGCAAATCCGAAATATGTACTATAGTTGTCATGTTATCACTGATTTAATTTCATAATAGCTTCGGCAAGATCTCCTTTACATTCCTCTAAAGCTTGCCTTGCAACATCTTCCGAAACATTAGCTTGATTAGCTACCATTTCAACATCTTCATCAGGAATTTCAATTTCATATTCAAGTTCTACTTCACGAGCTTGACCTTCCACTTGATAGGTTTCCTGACCCATAACATTCATTAAACTGACAGACGGATTGTCAATGATTAATTCCTTATCTTCAAAACGGATAATGACTTCAGTTACACCATCAAGGTCTTCCATTTTCATACCCATCTTTTTCATTTGTCTTTCCATCTGTTTCATCTGCTTTTTATTCATACCAGGTATCATAATACATCCTCAAAATTAATTGAATTATATGTAAATATATAATTTATCTTATTAAAATCTACTTATAAAATTATTATTTTAGAAATTTTGACTTTAAAAACACGCCTAAAAAAATAAAAAAAAAATGAAAAATCTGAATATATTACATTTCAAAGAAATTTTAAGAAATTTGAACTACATCATCCAGAAAAACCATAATATTCAGTTTCAAAGGTTTTTGCAACATCCTTCATGACTTTTGGAATATCAATATGCTGAGGACATTCTTCAACACACATTTCACATTCAGTACAATCAGATGCGATGCCAACACCAGGCAATTTAGAATAATTTAAATATGCATTGCCTACTGGAGTCCAAGGTGCAGGATTCAAGATTTTTTCATTATTGTATAAATCAAAGACCTTTGGTATGTTAATTTCCTCAGGACATGCTTCCAAACAGTATTTGCACTTTGTACAATCCACTGCAATATTGGAATTAATGATATCCCTTACTTTTTCAAGGATTTCATATTCCTCATCATTTAACGGAGTGAAGTTTTCAAAGTCTTCAACATTTTGCTCCAATTGTTCAAAACTGCTTGCTCCAGTTAAAACCATGCAAACATTATCCAGACTGGCCACAAACCTTAATGCCCATGAAACAATGGAAGCGTCAGGATTATAATCTTTCATTAGCTTTTCAGCTTCAGGAGGAACATTAGCCAAAAAACCTCCTTTTAAAGGCTCCATTACCAACACAGGCTTATTATGCTTACAGGCTACCTCATAACATTTTCTTGATTCAATGCTGTCATTTTCCCAGTCGAGATAATTAATCTGAAGCAAAACAAACTCCATTTCAGGATGTATTGTCAAAATATTATCCAGATACTCCGCATTACCATGAGTGGACAAACCTAAATGTTTGATTTTTCCCTCTTCTTTTTTCTTATTTACAAATCCAAAAGAATCAACATTCAGAAAACCAGGCTCTGAAAAACCGCTTACATTATGCAACAGATAATAATCAAAACAATCAATGCCAGTACGTTCAAGCTGCTCAGAAAATATTGGCTCAAGCTGATCTTCTGAAGTTATTGAAAACAAAGGTAATTTATCAGCAATAACATATGAATCTCTAGGATATCTTTCTACAACCGCTTTTCTAAAAGCTACTTCACAATTACCAAAATGATAAGGATAAGCAGTGTCAAAGAAAGTAAATCCTTTTTCTAAAAATAAATCTGCCATTTTATTTACTTGATCGAAATCAACGCTTGACTCATCATTTTCATCAAGCAAAGGCAATCTCATCATTCCAAAAGCTAACTTTTTCATAATTCCATCTCCCTAATTAATTCCATCTCTTCTTTATAATTTCATAACATGATTAATTATTATTTTATCTTTATGACAATATAATACTAATTGAACAAATCCTGGGCATCCAGCATTATATCTACTATTTTAACGCTAAACGGACACCTGTCTTCACATTCGCCGCATGCGATACATTCAGTTGCATCATAAGTTAAATTGTTATAATGCTCCCTGACACTTTGTGGAACCTCATCATGAACAATAGCTAAATCATACAATTTTATAAGCCCACCAATGTCAATTCCAGAGGTACATGGTGCACAATGACCGCAATACATGCATTTGCCTTCAAATGAATGATTAGGTGCATTGGCTAAAATGTCCTTATACTCCTTTTCGCTATCTGATGCAGTTTCATATTCCAGTGCCGCATCCATTTCTTTAGTATCGCCAACGCCTACAAAAATACTGGCTACTCCTTTTTGTTCCAATGCATAATGAATACATTGAACAGGAGTTAATGCAACGCCAAATGGAGAATCATTTTCATCGAATAGTCTTCCGCTGGCATAACCCTTCATTACTGTTATTGGAGTGCCATTATCTTCGCATAATTGATAAAGTTCCGCTCTCCTCGGATCCAGGCCAGCTAAACCTTCATATTTATCATCATCCCTATAATCATCAAGAGCATCTGTTGGCGGAAACATATCATATGCCGGATTGATACTAAACATCAATAATTCAATTTCAGGATTTTCCGCTGCCAAAAAAGCAATTTCCGTGCTATGAGTACTGAAACCGATGTGTTTAATTATGCCATTAGCCTTTAAATCACGAACATATTCAATAAATTCTCCAGACATTATTTCATCATAATCCTCTTGAGTATCAACATAATGAATCATTCCAAAATCCAGCATGCCAATTTGAAGTCTTTCCATGAAATCTTCAAAAGCTTCCTTTACCTTATCCATTTCACGGGTTCTGACATATTGATTATTCTGCCATGTAGCACCGATATGGCCCTGTATAATCCATTTATCCCGAGTATCTTTAATGGCTTTACCCAAATTAGTTCTAACCGTAGGCTCACTCATCCAACAATCAATAAAATTTATTCCATTAGCTTCACAATGCCTCACAATTTCTTCAACATCTTCATAAGGCCTTTCAATATACCATTCAGCACC
>NZ_JAZTXC010000005.1:0-21294 GCF_045636185.1 Methanobrevibacter sp.
TCAGCTGCGGAAAATCATTTGAAAAGCCCATACATAAAGAATTGGAGGATAAAATCAGTGAAATTTTACAAAGGATTGTCTATGACAAATCGGCAATAGGCCCGCTGGTTACAAGGACAATGATTCTGATGGAGTCAAATCACTCAGTACTTAAATCTATCGAAGAGTATGATCTTCTCAACGTCGATTTCATTTTCGAAAAGGAGCATGAATACTTCAAGACCACATATACATGTCAGTATAATCAGGAATATCATGAAACGAGAATTTTTGAAGACTATGGAATCACCCATGACCACACAAAACTGCTAAGTGAAAAAGCATTTCAGGACTCAATCAGGGAAACTGAAATAAGAACCGGATTCAGATTCAGGGAATGCGACGGCGGCTACGAATCAAGGCTGGACGATAACAGATATGACTTTCTATTTACAGATGAAATATATGTTTTTGCGAGATTTGATATGGGCAACGGCCATACTGCAGTATTTGAGGTTGATCTGGATAATTTAAAACTAAGCAGAGACTATGATATATACTAATATAAAAATTTAAATGCAATCCCGAATAAATTATCTTTAAGGTGTTATTATGGTCAAGCCAATCAAACTACATTTGGAGGATATGGGACCTATCAATGAAGCCGATGTCAACATTTCAAAAATTACAGTCATTGCAGGACATAACTCTACGGGAAAATCAACACTGTCCAAATTCCTGTACTCATTCTTAAGGTCAAACTCATTCAACCGTCAGGAAATTGCATATGAAAGCATAGCCGACCTGATTGAATCAGAGGCCTACTACATTTCAAGGAGCTTCAACCGCAGGACTCCGAGCCTCAAAAACAGAAACAATTTTAAAGATGTATTGAACTATTACAGGGATTTAAAGCACTCCCTATTTGACTCAGACATTCCCGAAGAAGAGCTTGAGGAGTCAAGCGACACGCTCAATACAATCGATGACCTTATCCGAATTGTCGAAGATGATTCCTATGAGCTTTACGTATCCCTGATGAGAAGATTTCTCGAGTCTGAATTTTCATCAGACAATTTCAACGGCTACGTTACCATCGACGACATTACAATAGACTTTAAAAATCATGACTTCAACGACAATGACGCATTCAGGAAATGCCCTTCTGTTCTTATCAGTGATGTCTTCTACATGGACTCGCTTTCAGTTCTCGATACCTTTGAAAAGACCGACAAGGCAACATATCATCTGGACTTTCTCAAAAAGAGCCTTACAGGAAATACCAGAGATGTCTTTGATGAAAAGGTCAACAGCGACATTATAGACCTGGAAAATGAAGTGGCGGACATCATCAACGGAAGATTTGTCTTTGAAAGAGGCGAGTTCAAGTTCATTTCAAACTCAGACATAAAGTCAGACATGTCAAACACGGCTTCCGGAATAAAACAGATAGGTATCATCCAGCTTCTTCTGGCAAACCGCAAGCTTCGCAAGAACTCTTTTCTAATAATCGACGAGCCTGAAGTCAATCTCCATCCCGACTGGCAGTTCAAGCTTGCAAAAATACTTGTTCTCATTGCCAAAAGGCTAAATGTCAATGTTTTCATAAATACCCACAGCCCGCTTTTTGTCGAGTCTGTCAATACATATGCAGAATACTATGACATGAGTGATGATTCAACCTATCACATGACCGGCAAGTCAGAAACCGACGGTCTTTTTGATATCTCACAGACAGATGACCTGAGCGAAATCTATGACAATCTCGGAGACCCATATTTCCAGATGGATGTGCTGAGGCTTGAAAAGGAGCTGGATTAGATGGATTTGCTTGACACCCAGGAATTCATTGACTTTTTTGAATCCTTCAGGGATGAATACTACTTTTCAATAACCGAAATCTCAAGGGCAAAGACGGGCAAAAAACAGCCTCTGATATCCAGCGACTTCAGGATGTTTTCACTTGATGACATGTGCAAAAGGTACAGCAGGGTAAAGAAACATCTTCCGAAAACGGTTGATGCCGTTCACTTTGAAAACAGAAATGGAAAGCTTACCTTATACCTGATAGAGTTCAAGAACTTCTCTATGAAAGGCTCATTTTCCACATATAATCTTCTTGACGTTCTCTACAATAAGCTTGAAGAAAAGAATCGGGAAAATGTTGAAAATATCTCAGACGGCTTTCTCAAGCAGTTCGACCTGATCAGGAATCACTTTGTAGACAGCATTGAGTTTGACCTGAGAATCAAGCCTCTGGAGACAATTCTTGTAAGCCTTCCATGGCTCTATGAAGAGTACTGCAAGGACAAAAAGATTCCAATAAAGGATTTTCGAGCATTTCTGGAATGCATTGACATAAAATTAATTGTTTTCATCAACCGCTATTCTCCATACAGAAACGTTTCGGCAAACAGACTTTCCGCTCATAAAATCGACAATGCCCTTAAAAACCAGTACAACAGGCTGTTCTATTCAGGTGTCATTGTTTTTGACAGACAGAGGATTCTTTCACATGACTGCTTTGACTATTTCATCAAAAGGGAAGGATTAACCGAAATATTTTAAAATGTTAACATTTTATATACATTGCATTCAATAATATAATATGATGTTTGCAGATGACTTCAGGGAAATTCTAGATATATATCCCCAGATAAAAACAGAGGATTTTAAGAAGAATAAATCAGATATAGAAAGCAGATTGTCCGATAATCTCATCAAAGATTTAAATTCCAGTTTTGTTGTGAAGGCATTCTGCGGTCAGGCTTCATGGGCCGACAATCCATGGGTCAATATAGTTGACGGAAGCTTCGATAATTTTCAAGAGGCACTGACTATCGAGTATAAATTTGACACCTCAAATTCATCTGTTGAGTTGTCAATCATTCCCAGACTAAAAGTCTACTCGGAATACATATCACTCAGAAAATATTTGATAAATATCTTAAATAATCATGACTTGAGAGACTTCGAAATCATTGAAGACTCATATTCCATACTGTCCAAAAGGTATTCATATGATAATCTGGATGATGAGACTTTATCTGAGGATTTGAACTTTCTTTTAGACATTTATAATGAACTGAATTCATTTTTTAAAAATCGTGTGGAGGAATTCGAAAATCCTCAACCGCTGTTCTACTCCAAAGGCCATTCCGAATCCTTTGAAGATATATGTGAAAATAAGTCATTAGGGCGTTTATCCAATATGGAGATAGCTGAAGATGCATTATATGAATTGACAGAAAAGAAAGAGATTATTCTGGATGCCTATTATGAATCAGCCCAAAAGGCGCCGGACGTCAGGGACATCACCATTACATATCCCAAGGAAAACATCTACAGAAATTACCTCAGCAATCCCAAAGACTTTTTCACAGATGAAAACATTGATAAAATAGTCAAATGCAACCTGTCAGCTGATGACTACAGAAATATACTGATTAGAATAAAGCAGGATGCACAGATGAACCTGATAAACACCATTAAGGAAAACCATATTGACTTCAACGATCTGGAAACTAAAGACAAGGTTTTGCTTTTCTCAAAGTCATTTACAAAAACTACCTTCAAGTCCATCGGAAGGCGCCTCGGCTACTATTCATTCGGCGAAATCAAAATCGACGACAGGCTTCCCAACCCCTTAATCATTACTTCAATAATCCATGAGCTTTCACATTTCATTCTGGAAAAGATCCTAAAAGAAAGTTTGATGAAAATCCTTGACACCAACGACACTCCGCTGATTTCATCATACGTCAAGATTCTTCTGGAGGACAATGACCTCAACTATCTTATGGATGAGTTCTGCGCACATACCGTTGAAGGCCGCTTTGCCCTATACGGATTTCAGGATTATTCCTCATTCAACTACAAGCTCAATGAGATATCCCACATGTACTCGGAAGACGACATTGACTATGCCCTTATTGTTGCAAACACCTTTGCATATGACATCAAGGACATGCTTGAGGAGTTCATAACAGACAATATCCGCCAGGACATCAAGGATGAGTTTTCAAATTCATCTGCCCGGCCGAACTATGAGCCTCTTGATCTGGAAATCGAGTCAAGGCTTGAAAACGAGAACTTCATCCAGGCAATAGCACTTATTTTAACAACGGGTGTTGGTGAGGCATTGAATAATCCAGATAAGCTTGAAAGATATATGAATCATTTAAGCTAAAAAAAAAGAAAAAGAAAAAAATAAAAAAATTATTTGATTATATCTGCAATCATGTTTTCATCAGGAGCAAATACGAGTATGTAGTTTCCATCATTGTTATAGCTGAAACAATGTAATTTTTCGTTATATATTCCGTTTTTTCCGCTGATGGTCTTGTTGACATCACCGGCAACCTGGGCTAGATCACTTGTATTCAATTTTGGAGATACACTGATAATTATTGATGTAGCCTTATCTTTTTCAAAAAGAACTGAAGTTTCATTTGTGCCGTTTGTCCTGTTTACTTCCTTGAATCCGTCAGGTATGTGGAAGGTCTGATTTCCTATTTTTGCATCTGTAGGGTTTGCTGAGACTGCCCCCATTGCAACTGCTGCAACAATAAGTACTGCTGCAATTCCCAATATCAATCCAAATATTTTTCTATTCATTTTATCACTTTACCAATTTATTTGGTAATATTATATTTATAATTTAATCATTATTTAACTTTTCTGAATAACCTTCAAGAAAACTCATCCAAATGAAAACTATTTAGCATATTGCATTCATAGTATCTATATGGATTTCATACTGAATGGCATTAAGTACAGGATTTCCGACCTGGAGGTTTTCATTTCATATCTCTTCGCTGACAAATATTTCGAATCATCGGATTATGACATTAGCTTTGACTTTCTTGACGGTTTCAGAAAGGAGCTGACATTTGAGGATTTAAGCAGGGGAGCTGAAATTATAGCTGAGATGAATCCCGGTTTCATCAATCCCAACCTTACAATAGAGGCCGGCGAAACCTTCAATATAGGATACCAGTCCATAAAATTCACTGATTTATATCCCGGCGAAGCCATAAGCGTTCTTATTGTTCTGAATTCCCTTATTGAACATAAGCCTGCACTCACCCTTGATGAAATTGAAGGGGAAGTCGACACCTTCATAGCTTCCCACAGGAAAAAGTTCATTAATTAATGAATATAAATTATAATAAAAGGGAGATTATTTACATGAGAGATGAAAACTTTACAGAAATTGAACCGGACATGATTGATGAGGTTGAAAAGACCCTTAAATCCGGATTTTGCGATTATAAATTAAAAGATTCAACTTTTGCAAGAGAAAGCTTTGAAAATGCCCAGGACATAACTCTGATACAGATGATTGGCGAGGAGGAAATCGAGCTTGTATTTGCCACAAAATATGAAGACGGCAAATATTACATTTCATCCGGCTTTGACATCATTTCATCAGACCTTCTGGAAGGAAGAGAATCAAGAGACATCTTCCAGTCCGTCAACATGTATTTCAGAAACGTCATTGCCAATCCTGATGATGATTTTGACGAGGAAAGGGAATCACTTGTCAACTTTCTGGTATTGAGCGACGAAAAATACAAAAGAAATGAGCTTGAAGTCCTTCTTGATGAGGACAAAATCAGAAATGACTATAAAAAGGATCATGACGAGATATATTCACAGGACGATTTGACTGACATTCAAAAGTCCCTGGCGTTAAAGGAGCTTCTCCATATGTCAGTCTGTGAAGTAGTCAATGATTTGGAACTCTTTTATACAAGGCCGCTGGATCTTTCCCCTGCTGAAGAGCATGAGAAAAACCGTCAGGAAGCAAAGGCTCTTGAAAATGAAATGCAGTTATACTAGCTGCATACTTTTTTTTTATTTTGAATTCTTATTTTTCATAAAAGTATACTTTTTTTAATCGTGAATACAAACATTTATATACTATAAAATACAATCATTAATTGTGTACACAAATTTGAAAAAAGTAAACTTAAAGGAGCTTATAAAATGAGTGAAAAAGATACTAAAGAATTCAGATTTGGAAGTGAAAAATTCGGAGGAAGATATAAACCGGGCGAAATAAGACTGAACCTGCCTGATGAACTTTCCCATGAGGATTTCGAAAACATGTTCACCGAAAGAATAGAGTCACTTTATAAAATCGGCCGTGAATTCATTCCCTTTGATGAAGGGGATGTTGAGAACAAAAAGGAAAAACTTAAACCTTTAAGCATTCGTGTAAAGGCACATACCAAGGAATTCTTTAAAAACAATTCATTATTAAGTGCCCGTGAAGTATTGGAACTGTATGAAAATTACAATCACGGAAGCGAGGCATTCATCAATTCACTATTAAAGGAAGAAAAGGAACTGGAACATGAAATGGCTGAAATTCAGGAAAAGCTGCACAATGCAAGACTTTTCAAGGACAAGCTGCAGGACATGCAACTTAATGCAGAAAACCTGAGCGATGAGGAAGTCCTTGCCATTCTCGAAAAGGAGTATGAGGATTCACAAATCAAGGTTCTCTTTGATGAATCCGCAGAAAAAATCCTTGATGATGTCCAGCTCTACAATACCAAAAGTATTGCATTGAAAGACAGTCATTTAGAAATCATTGCAGCAAATGATTCTATTCCTGTCGTATATTACTTCTCAAGTGAATTGGCGGAAGATGATTTGATAAAGGCTTTGTCTGAAGTCAAGTCATATGCAAAGGAAAATGAAATTGAATTTGTTGAAGAAGATGGTGAATAGCTTCACCATCATATTATTATTTTGTGTATAAGATATGTTTAAATAGTAGGGACAACACAAGTATTAGTGGTGAAATACAATGACCACGATTGATCAAGTTGAAATTACATGTCCCCTATGCAAAAATATAGTTGAAATTAATATAATCATGTCCACAAACATGTGGGGGTCACCTGACCTTGACCTGAGGCCTCCTGAAATGAGGAGAAGCACCATGAACACATGGGTACAGGAATGCCCTCATTGCGGATATGTAGCATCTGATTTTGAAAAGACACCGGAAATCACCGAAGATTTTTTAAAGAGCGATTCTTACAGAAACTGCGATTTTCATAAATTCAAACACCCTCTCTCTGAAAGATTCTACCGCCAGTATCTTATAGCGTCAGAAAATGAAGAAAAGTTTTACGCTCTCCTTCACTGCGCATGGGCATGCGACGACGGGGAAGATGAGGAAAATGCCGTAATGATTAGAAAAGAATCCCTCAAATACTTGGACTGTCTTGATTTGAATGATGACATGATGATTCAAAGGGCGGATTTGCTTAGAAGATCCAACCAGTTTGAAAGGGTTATTGATGAATATTCAGCCAAATCATTCGACCAGGACATATATAACATAGTCTGCAGCTTTGAAGTGGAAAAGGCAATTGAGAAAGACAATTCCTGCTACACTGTTGAGGACGCTCTAAAGGATTAAATATTCAATTGCCACATAATGATTATTATGAAAAAGATAATCATATTATTAATTATTCTCTTGATTTTAATTCCCTGCGCTGCAGCCCAAAACGTAACAATCAAGGGAGTTGCCTTTGAAATACCACACCAGTATGAACACGGCACTGAAAAGCCAACATCATATGTATATCAAAGCGGCCATATTTTCCGCATTCTGAACCTGGACGATTCCAAAAATCTGAGAATCAACTTCGGGGATGACCTTGACGGGGCCAAGTCAGTGGAAGAGACCTCAATTGCAGGCCATGATGCCGTTGTAATTTTAAGGCAGTACAATTCAAAGCCATATACCACAGTATATTTCGCTACAGGAAATCAGATCTTTCTCATATGCTTCAACGATACCTACGTGAATGATGACATTCAAAATGTAATATCAAAAACACCCGAACAGACAATGTCTCATGATGAGTTTTCATCACGCCTGAATCAGGCTTCAAACGATTACCAAAGCCAGATTGCCCAGGAAGAACAGGACTATAGGAGCGAACAGTACAGCAGAAACAATAAACCTGTCAACAGATATTATTTCTTTTCATTCTGAATACTCGTCAAATGCTCTCTAGGACTTTCCATTTATATATTAAATTACATATCAAGTCTCATGACAAGAGAAGATTTTCTTAAAAAATGGTTATGGATGGCATTTGCAGATTCAGACTGCATTCTGACAGCCTTGCTGTGGGAAGGTCGTGAAGGAAATCATTGATTACTATCTGAGTCAGCTTTTGAATTCACAGCCAACACCTGAATTAAAGATAATACTGGAAAAGCTGGTTTGCATGCTTAAATTCTATGGATATCCAATCATTGAACTGGTTGATATCATATCCATAGAAATCATGCTGGATTATGTTCTGTCAAGCCCGACATTAATCAAATCACACAGACAATTCATAAAAGAATCGGTTTCAGTGATAGATGACATTTTAGGCGACAGGCTCTATGTTAAGGTCGAACCAAGAATAATAATGCTGGAGGAGGAATTCGCAAAAAACATCTGCATAACCTCCAAGCAGTATGATGACAGACTATCTGAAAAGGTAAGGGACCTGATTTTGAATGAAGGTTAACTCATTTTATCCAAATCCATTTTATGTTTAATAAAACTTTCAATATTGAAAATTATTGTTAGTTAATCAGTAAACTATATAAGCAGATGTTCATAAATAATAATTTATATGCTTGCAGGTTTTTTTAAACCTCAAACATATGAATTGAATTAAAAATAAACATTTTAAAAAATTAAATGGAGTTAATAATATGGACAGAAAAAAATTATTTGCAATAGCAATTGTTGTATTTGCAGTGTTCTGCTGTTTAAGCGTTGCTAGCGCAGGATTATTTGACTTTTTAGGAGGACCTGCTGCTCCTGCAAACAAGACAGTAACATTCGACAAGGTATTTTCACTTCAATTACCTGAAGATGCAGTCATTAAAAACAATACGACCATTAATGACGGTACCATTTTGGAAATTACACACGATATAACTTCCAACGCTACCAACACAACTTATCGTGTAACAACAACTAACGGTACTCTTGTCAGCGGCGCTCAAGAATATGCAGAAAAAATAGTTGCAAGCAGCGGTAAAGCACTAGGAAACCACAGTGGATGGATAGAGCTCGACACAAGTTCTGTTCCTGATCCTATAACGCCGATGAAATATATCTTGACCAAGAGTGATGGTGGCAATCTCATTACGATTGAAGGAAACAACCTGACTCAGGTAGAACATCTTGCTGACACATACAAAAAAGTATAATGTCGAATGAAGGTTGTTAATTAACTTTAACAACCGACTTTTAATTTTTTTTTGAACACCACTTAAAGTTAAATATAATTTAGTATAAATAATTCATCATGGACAACAAATACTTATTAATTTTAATAGTTCTGGCAGTCATATGCTTTGCAATCTTTTTCTATCAGCTTAGCCATGATGTAAACACATTTATTGTAATCAATGAAACAGAGGCCACAGAAAACGGAACTATCCACGGATTTCTGATGGATGCATATTCCAGAGGAGTGCCAAACAAGACAGTTTATTATCACAGAGCCGGAGACAACAGTACAACCCTTTTGAATGTTACAACAGACGGCAATGGTATGTTTACAATTGAAAACATCAGGAATGTTCCGGATAGTGGAAACAATAACTATTACGGCAATTTTTCCTTTAAGGGAGATAATGAATTTAACCCTTGTACATATGAACATAATATTGTTGTTAAGTGATTAATATGAAAGACATATTTGATGAGTGTGATTTCGCAGAATTTAAGCTTAAGAGCCGAATAATAAGAACAGGACTGTGGGAATCCCAGAAGGAACTGGGCAAACTGTCTCCTGAAATATTTTTAAGATATGAAAGGCTTGCCAAAAACCATGTGGGACTCATAACGACTGAACTGATATCAATGTATGCACATGACAGATTCAGTGACTATTCCCATTCAATCAACAGTCCTGCCTTCATAAAGGAGTTCAAGTACCTCACAGGCATCACCCATGAGCATGAGGTTCCTATACTTGCTCAATTAGGTTTTGTAAACTGCAACGTTAACGGAAAACAGAACATTGCTGTGAATGATTTGGAAATTGAAGACATAAGGCAGATTCAATCAGACTTTATTGTAGCTTCCAAAAAAATATCCTTTGCAGATTTTGACGGCATTCAGCTTGCCATGGGAAATAACTATTATTTTTCAAAGGTGATTGATCCTAAGGAAAACACAAGAAAAGATGAATATGGAGGAAATACCCTAAACCGAATGAGGATGGTGCTGGAGCTGATTAAGGTAATCAAGGATACAACCAATCTCCACGTCAGCTGCCGCTTGAATGTGCAGGAGGATATACTCGAAATGGCAAAACTGCTTGAAAAGGTAGGTGCCGACAGCCTTCAGATAACTAAACCCTTTTCTCCTAAGTACTTTACAAAGGACTCAAAAAACAAGAATGTCCTATTTGACATCACCGATGAAATAGCATCTGAAGTCAGCATTCCGGTAATTCTGGGAGGGGGACTGTCTGATAAGGCATCAGTCAATGAATTAATCAACAGCACAAACATTGATTTTGTATCCATGCAAAGACCATTTGTATTCAATCCAACATTTTTAAGCCAGTGGAAGGATGGAAGCGAAGTTGAATCATTGTGCATTACATGCAACAACTGCTATATAAAAAAATCAAGCAAATGTCTTATTAAAAAAGAAGAAGAATAAAAAAAAGAGAGATATAGAATCTATCTATATCTGTAACGGTCATTATAGTAT
Source organism: Methanobrevibacter sp. (assembly GCF_045636185.1). GTDB lineage: Archaea > Methanobacteriota > Methanobacteria > Methanobacteriales > Methanobacteriaceae > Methanocatella. The sequence goes on from NZ_JAZTXC010000005.1 coordinate 10,748, forward strand.
TGGTTATACTTTTTCCTTCTTCTATTATTTCTTATTCTATTAATCATTCTGATAATTATAACAAAGAGTATTATAATTATTGCAACCAAAATCAGATAGAAGACTAAATTTAATCCGAATCCCCAATTATTGTCCCCCTGATTACCGGAATACATAACAGTGCCTATGTTCATAAATTTAGGAGCCATAGGAAGTTTACTTCCTTCAATTACAGTACCGTTAAAGTGAATATCATCCGTATCGTGGACATTGTTACGGATATTATATACTGAACCGTTATCGTTGGATGCGGTAATGTTTATAAGATTTCCCTTAAATGTGCCGTTGTCAATCTGATGGTAATCGAAAACCGTGACGTCTCTTCTCACCACTCCATAGGCATCTGTGGTTTCAAGCTGATGCATTTCTCCAACATGATTGGTGTTGTTAAGAGAAATGTTTCCTGACCTTGAATATTCAGGCTTGTTTGGAATTGAAATATATTCTCCGGGATTGAGATGGCCTGTATAATGGGTGGTTGCCATTGCCACACCATATCTTCCATCAGGAGCTTTAATGAGTGCATGTCCTCTTCCATAAGGGTTTTTAATATCCTGAATCTGCTGCAAAGTGGAATTATCAATGGTATTGTTTAAAACCATATCTGCAGTAATTTCCTCTATTCTTTTATTGTTGTCACCATCGTCAAGCCCGCCGAAACCTATGATCCATCCGTCATTAGTTACGATAACCTGACAGAAGTATTCTCCATCTGTCTTATACTGTTTGACTGCAGGTTTTCCATGCCAGTCTATTTCTTCAATTAAAATATTTGCAGAATAACCCGCATCTCTTCTGAATGCAAAAGTACTGTTGTTTCCCTCTAATTGGTATGCGATTGAACAGCATCCGGTCAAATCATTTTCGTCAAGACCTTCCGGAAGGTAGTTCGAATTCACTGATTTCAGACTGGAATCTGCAGTGTAAACGCTTGCCACAGAGATGAAAATCAAAAAAATGCCAAAAATTAAAATAAGCTTCCTATTATCCATAAACACACACTAAATAAATATTTTTATAATATAATAAAATTTTTATTGAAGACAATATAAAAAACTTTTGTTTATCTTGAATGATGTAATAATAATTAATTATATAGTATTAAACAATTAATGATAAAATAAAGATTATCTTTTGAAAAAATATAATAATATAAATTATACATATATGTTATTAACAATCAATGGGGATAAATTATGAGCAAAACATGTCCTAACTGTGGTGTGAACTCGCCGGATAATGCAAAGTTCTGCATCGAATGTGCATATGACCTGACGGACGTTCCGGTCAATAAGGTAAAGGAAGAGGAAAAGCCGGTTCAAAAGCCTCCTGCTTCCAGTGATAGTGAAAAAGGCAATGTGGCATTGGGCTGCATAATCATGATTGTTATTGTAATTGCCATTGCTGCTGTAGGATTTTTTGTCTTCGGTTCAGGAGGCAGCGAAAATAGCCAGCAGAATATAACAATAACTTTCGATCAGGTTTATGTTGATGATTATGATTATGACGGTAAAACTCATTATTCATATAATGTAAATGGCTATATTCTCAATTACCCTAGTGATGATAAGAATTTCATGGTTAAAACGATTTATTACAATTCCAATGGAAGTGAAATAACTTCATCCGTTAAAAAATTATCTGACTTTAAGGATGACCAGAATTATAATTTTGCCTCAACATTAGGCAGTTACTATACAGAAAATTATGTTGACATAGACCATGTTTCAGTACAGATAATAAAGGACAATACGGTATTGAATGAATTCAATTCAACTATGAATAAAAATAAACTGACACATGCTCCAAATTCAGGAAATACTTCAAAATAATATGGTGATTATTATGGGAAGAAAAAAAGCGCTTATAACAGGTGCTGAATATGGTATGGGTAGAGGAATAGCTTTGGTTCTTGCAGAAGAAGGATATGATATAGCATTTTCCTATTTTTCAGGAATGGAAAATTATGAAACCGCCCTTGAAAAGACAAAAGAATTGCTTCGCGAAAGGGGAGCTGAATGCTGGGCTTATGAAGCTGACCTTACAAAGAAAGGTTCTGCAAAAGAGCTCTTCGACAAGGCAGTAAATGATATGGGCACATTGGATCTTCTGGTAAATAATGCGGGAGTAAATAAGCCACGCCCTCTCCAGGACATTACCGAAGACAACCTGGAGTATCTTATCGATTTGGACCTGAAGGCATATGTGCTGATGATGCATTATGCTGCAAGATACATGATAGACAATGAAATCAAGGGAAATATCATAAATATAACTTCATCAAGAGGCGAAAGGGTATATCCCAATGCGGGTATCTACTGCGGAATCAAATCTGCACTGAACCGCATGGCAGAGGCATTTGCCCTTGATGTATCATCATATGGAATTAGAATTAACAATGTCGCTCCAGGCGCAATCAGAGTTCGAAGCAAAGAGGAGCTTTTGGATATTAAAGAAGGGGCAGAAACAGATTATTTCTGGGATGAAGAATTTTTGGAAAACCCTGAAGCCGTTGAAAATGATTTCTGGGATGCCCTTGGACCGAAAATTCCCCTTAAGAGGGCAGGACTTCCAGAAGACATAGGCAATGCAATAGCTTTCCTGATATCTGAAAAGGCATCATATATAACCGGAGTAACATTGAGGGTTGACGGAGGTCTTATACTTCCGGGAATGCCTGAAGACCCAGATTTGCCTGGAAACGGATGGTGCTGAATGAGCCTAATGAACGAAAACGGAAAGGTCCGTATACTGATGGGAACATACTTTTCCCTAAACTGCATATCCCTGAGTTATGTCGTATTATATCTGGGAATGTTTGGACTTCAGGATTCTACGATAGGAACAATAGTTTCAATATCTGCAGTTATAGGATTTATCCTTCAGGGAATACTCGGGCGAATCATTGATACACATCCGAAATGGTACTGGAGAAATCTGCTGATTGTACTGGGCGTATTGGAACTTATTGTCTGCGTTCTGATTCTTATAGGTCAGTTAATCAATATAGGTGCCTTAATGCTTGGAGGCCTTTATGCCGTATTCATAATCATTACTCTGGGAATGGGTCCTTTAGTAAACATTTCAAGCTTTTATTATACTGCCCATGGCCGTCCGGTTAACTTCGGTGTGGCCAGGGGAGTAGGGTCACTTGTTTTTGCTGCCGTTTCCTATATAATAGGCATATTCACCGATCAGATGGGAATAATATACATTCCAATATTTGGGGTTGTAGTGAGCATACTTTTTATTTTCTCTACAATAATACTTCCCAACCTTGGCTCCACATACGGATCCGGTGACAATGAACCATCAAAAACATCATTTATAAGCAGGGATTTTATTATAAGGAATAAATACTTTATTCTGATGGCTATAGGCATATGCATGGTATTGATTCTTCACAATATTGTCAATTCTTTCCTTATCCGGATGATTGAACATGTTGGTGAAAACAGCGATGAACTTGGTTTGGCTCTGGCAATAGCTGCAGTTTCTGAACTTCCGGTGCTCTTTTTATATGAAAGATTTGTGAAAAAGTTCAATGTTTCTACACAGCTTTTAATCTTTGTTGCCTGTCTGTTTTTTGTGTTAAGGGGAATCCTTTATCTTTTTGCAACAAATGTGCTGTTTATATATGCTGTTCAGATACTTCAAAGTGTATCCTTTGCTCTTCTTATAGCTTCAAAAACCCACTTTGCCGATGAAGGTGTTGGCAAAGAGGATAAGGCTACAGGCCAGTCCATCATGTCAATGACTGAAGCTGTTGCAATGGTTTTAGGCAGTGCTGTAGGCGGCTGGGCATTAAGCCTTGGCGGAATCAATATGATGTATACTGTAGGAATAGTATTTGCGGTTCTAGGATCACTTCTGGTGCTTGCAGTATATCTTCCAAGCAGAAATTCTCCATCAGCTGCCGAGTCATGAAGTTTCTATCATCCGATAGATTCTTCAATTATTTTTTTTAATCTTTTTGCATTGCTGTTTTTTGTTTATCAATTCGTTTAAAATTAGAATCATCATAATTCCTGGCAATATTGGAATATAATAATCCCAGAGAATAATTGGCTATGCTTTCAATTATCGGAATAACAATACATCCATATATTAGAAATCCGACATATGGAATTGACATTACATATGAAGAGATAAAAGCAATCACATTCAATAGAATCGCCATTACGATTAGCCATTTGATTATGTTAACAATACCTATGTTTCTGATATCCCTTACTACCTTTTTCATATTTAATGCTTCAGACAAACTATTGAAGTAAGCCAATCTTGCTTTTGCAAAGAATAATAGGAATTCAAATACAAGATACACGATTAAAATAAGCAAAAATACGAATCCGACTGTGGCTAAAAATTCAATTATCTTAAAATTATTAATTAGATTTCTGCTTGTAGGGCCAAATACCATTAATGCAATTAAAAATAAAGCAGCCGGAACAATCATATAGACTATTCTCAAAAACAGCACCCTAATGGAATCATATATGTTGTTGACTAAATTGAATGATGGAAGCATTGCTGACTGGCTTGAACCTAGCTTAATCATGGATAAAAAATATCCCGGCACAAGCAGTATGAATAAAAAGAATGCAATCACTCCAATGGCAGTAATATAATTATTGTTTGCAATCATGCCGATAGGAATTATTGCAATGAAAACAAATAATAGGCACAAAACCGGTAATTTTTTAATGTTTCTGAATGGATATTTAAAAGAATTTAAGACCAGTTTCGATAAATCCATAATTGACCACCTGATATATAATAAAGGTTTTTAATCCAACTATTTATTAAATTTAACGGTTTTTAAATAGAATCAATAATTCTAAACAATCATTCATTAAAATGTTTCAAATCAAAAAGGTTTTTCAAAAAATCATTTAGTAAAATATATTATATATTTATTAACAAAGATAAAAAATGTATGACAATTTTTGCCATATAATAAATAAAGGGATGATATTTATCATGAACAAGAAAATAGTATTTTTTATTTGTTTGATTGCAATTATTCTTTCTGCGGCCTGTGTATCGGCAGCTGAAGATGTTGCTCAGACAAATATTGGGGATACAAGTAACTTAGATGCTAATGGAGATATATTAGCCATATCTTCTAGCGAGAACGAAATTTTGGGTGCTGATGAACCGGGTACCTTTACAGAATTACAGGCAATGGTTAATAGTGGAAACGCCACTATTAATTTAACGAAGGATTTTCAATGGGATGCTACATTTGAAGATTATGCAATAAAGATTAATAATCCAATAACCATTAATGGAAATGGACATACAATTGATGCATTAAACCGTAATGATCTTAGAATTTTTGAAATTAATAATGTTAATAGCGGTATAATCCTAGACAATATAACTTTTAAAAACGGAAATACTGCTAGTCATGGTGGAGCAATTAATATAATTTCAGCTTTATCCGACAGTAAATTTACGAACCTAAATTTCATAAATAATACTGCTAAATTTAATGGTGGTGCTGTCCGTTTCTATAGAGCATCCGAAAACAATCTATTTGAAAATATAATATTTATAGATAACATCGGTATTGATGGTAACGGTGGAGCTTTATATATGACAGAAACATCCACATCAGATACCTTTAAAAATATAATGTTTGCAAATAATGTTGCTACTAGTAATACAGGTAAACGACGTGATGGTGGTGCTATCAATTTCCATGACAAAGTAGATGGTGCAACATTTGATAATGTTTTATTCTCTAATAATCGTGCTGAAAAAAGCGTGGGTGGAGCAATAAACATAGATGATGGAATAAAAAATTCCATATTCAACAATACTTACTTTATTGATAATTCTGCTAAGACAGGTGGTGCAATAGGTATTACTGGAACAATTTCATCACTCACCTTTGAAAACACCAAATTTATAAATAACACTGCTTTAGTAGATGACGGTGGAGCAATAAACATTGGTCCGTGGGGTCACTCTGATTTAGCTAACACCACATTTAAAAATGTTTTATTTGAGAATAATACTGCTGCTAAAGAAGGTGGAGCAATATATGTTACTGCTAATACTTTATCAAACACCTTTGAAAACGTAGAGTTTATAAATAATGCAGCAGGAACAAATGCTGAGGCTGATAGGGCTGATGGTGGTGCAATAAAATTTGGTGCAAATAGTGGCTACACTACAGAAAAAAATACCTTCAAAAATGTTAACTTTACAAACAATACTGCAAAAGAGAATGGTGGAGCATTATATGTGACCGGTAAGTCTACATCAAATACCTTTGAAGATATAAATTTTATAAATAATATCGCTAAAACTCAAGATGGTGGTGCTATCAATTTCTTGGGTAAAGTATCTAGTGCAACATTTGATAATGTTTTATTCCATAATAATCGTGCTGAAGTAAACGCAGGTGGAGCAATAAACATAGATAACGGAATAGAAAATTCCATATTCAACAATACTTACTTTATTGATAATTCTGCTATGACTGGTGGTGCAATAGGTATTACCAAAACAATTTCATCACTCACCTTTGAAAACACCCAATTTATAAATAACACTGCTTTAGAACATGACGGTGGAGCAATAAACATTGGTCCACATGCTCACTCTGATTTAGCTGACACCACATTTAAAAATGTTTTATTTGAGAATAATACTGCAAATAATAATGGTGGAGCATTATTTGTTACAAAAGAAACCAGATCAAATACCTTTGAAAATGTAGAATTTATAAATAATGTAGCTAAAACAGCTGATGGTGGTGCTGTAAGATTTGGTGCATTAAACTGGGAATATATTACACAAGGAAATACCTTCAAAAATGTTAACTTTACAAACAATACTGCAAAAGAGAATGGTGGAGCATTATATGTGACCGGTAAGTCTTCATCAAATACCTTTGAAAATGTAGATTTTATAAATAATGTAGCTAAAACAGTTGATGGTGGTGCTATCAATTTCTATAAACTAGCTGATGATACAACATTTGAAGAAGTCTTGTTTTATAAAAACAGCGCTCCTGGATGTGGAGGTGGAGCTCTAAACTTCGATAATGGAATGGAAAATACAAGATTCACCAATACACTATTTGTAGAAAACAGTGCACTTTATACCAGTGCAATGGCCATTACCGGTAATACATCATCAAATACTATTGAAAGTTCTGTATTTTATAATAATACTGCAACCAATTATCTTATTTATTTCGGAAATCCTATTTCTGACAATATTATCAGGGACTCCATTATAGTGGACAATGATGCTCGTTCAATAATTACTAAAGAAGGTGGACTTATTGAATTGACAGATAACTGGTTTGGAAACAACGCTACAAACTACGATGAAAATCCGGATGTATTTTATGTCATGGATAATTGGTTATTCTTGAATGCAACAGCTAATCCTGCTGCAATTACATTAAACCAAAAATCAACAGTTACATTTAAATTTTCTTCATTCAAGGATGGTTCAGGAGTTGAAGAATATGACGGACCAGTTTATATATTTTTACAGTTAAGTTCAACACTTGGAACATTGAATAGGGCTGTTGCATTAACAGATGACGAAATAGTCTACACTCCTTCTGAAAGCGGAAACGGTAGTGTAACCGGTACATTTTTAAATAAATACTACACCGTAAATATAGAAAACGATAAAATACCTACCGAAATCAGTGTCGAAAACTCTACTTTAGATATGCTTGTGCTTGATAATGTTCCTGCCGGAGCTAACTTAACTCCTGCTGATGCGGGTTATTTAAGTTATAATTCAAGCAACTCAAGTGTTGCAGTTGCAATCTATGGCAGAATTATTGCTGTCGGTGAAGGTAGTGCTATAATTACCGTTTCATTTGATGGTGATGATACATATGCTGCTGCTGAAAACAAAACCATTGAAGTAACCGTTTCCAAAAGACCTACTGAAATTACTCTTTTAAACGATACTTTGAATGTTACAGTGCTTGAGTTTATTCCGGATGTTGCTACTTTAGATCCTGCTGAAGCAGGCAATTTATCTTACACTTCAAGTAATTCCAGTATAGTTCAAATTTATAATGACAGCATTATTCCTGTCGGTGAAGGTAGTGCTATAATTACCGTTTCATTTGATGGTGATGAGATATATGCTGCTGCTGAAAATAGAACTATAACTGTCAATGTAAGATTAAATGATGCTAGCGTAAGTGTTGACAATGATACTTTGGATTTATTTGTTGAAGATACTTATGCCATTAACGCAACTACTGTTCCGGACTTCTTAAAAGATTATTTCATTAATTACTCATCCAGTAATGAGGATGTAGCTACTGTAGATGAAACTGGTACTGTTACTGCAGTCGGTGAAGGTACTGCAATCATTACTGTTGAAGTTGGTGATGGTAAAATATTTGCTATAAATTCAACAACTGTAACTGTTACCGTAAGCAGAATACCTACTGAAATTACTGTTGCAAACACTACTCTGGATATGGCTCCATTGGATTTCTCTGCTATTAATGCTACTTTAACTCCTGATGTTGGTGATTTAACATATAATTCAACGGATTCCAGTGTTGCAAGTGTACTCTTCGGTTATATTATTGCTGTTGGAGAAGGAAAAGCCAACATTACAGTTTACTTTGAGGGCGATAATAAATATGCTGCTTCTGAAAAGGTAATTGAAGTAACCGTTACTAAAATACCTACCGAAATCACTGTTGAAAACACTACAATTGAAATGAATCCGTTTGATGTTGCTCCTGTAGGCGCTAACTTAACTCCTGGTTTAGACTTTACATTAACTTACACTTCAAGCAATTCAAGTGTTGCTACAGTTATTTTAGGAGAAATCGTTGCACTCAGTGAAGGTGAAGCTACAATTACTGTTTCATTTGACGGCACCATAAGATATGCTGCTGCTGAAAACAAAACAATTGATGTAATTGTTACTAAAATACCTACCGAAATCACTGTTGAAAAAACCACTATTGAAATGGCTCCATTGGACATTACTCCAACCGGCGCTAATTTAACTAATGCTTCAAACCTCTTGTTGACTTACACTTCAAGCAATTCAAGCGTTGCTACTGTAATATTAGGAGAAATCGTTGCACTCAGTGAAGGTGAAGCTACCATTACAGTTTCATTCAACGGCACTACAAGATATGCTGCTGCTAAAAACAAAACAATTGACGTGATTGTTACTAAAATACCTACTGAAATCACTGTTGAAAGCACTGCTATTGAAATGGTTCCATTGGATATTGCTCCAACCGGTGCTAATTTAACTAATGCTTCAAACCTCTTGTTGACTTACACTTCAAGCAATTCAAGCGTTGCTACTGTAATATTAGGAGAAATTATCGCAGTCAGCGAAGGTGAAGCTACCATTACAGTTTCATTCAACGGTACTACAAGATATGCTGCTGCTGAAAACAAAACCATTGAAGTAACAGTTAAAAAAATACCAACAGAAATCACAATTGAAAACGCAACCATTGAAATGGCTCCATTGGATATTGCTCCAACCGGTGCTAATTTAACTAATAATGCTTCAAACCTCTACTTGGATTACGTTTCAAGCAATTCAAGTGTTGCTATTGTTGTATTAGGAGAAATTATTGCAGTGGGTGAAGGTGAAGCTACCATTACAGTTTCATTCAACGGTACTGCGAGATATGCTGCTGCTGAAAACAAAACAATCAATGTAATCGTTAATAAGATACCTACCGAAATCACAGTTGAAAACACTACAATTGACATGAAAGTACTTGATGTTGTTCCTGCCGGAGCTAACTTAACTCCTGGTTTAGACCTTACATTGACTTACACTTCAAGCAATTCAAGTGTTGCTGTTGTAATATTAGGTGAAATTGTTGCTGTTGGTGAAGGTAGCGCAACCATAACCGTATCATTCGACGGTGACATAAGACATGCCGCTGCTGAAAACAAAACCATTACAGTCAATGTAAGCTTAAGAGATGCAAGCGTCAGTGTTGACAATGATACTTTGGATTTAATTGTTGAGGATACCTATTCCATTGATGCAACTACTGATCCTGCATTCTTGAAATATTTAACTCTCAATTATAGTTCCAGTGATGAATCTGTTGCTACTGTAGATGAAAACGGTACAGTTACAGCTGTAGGTCAAGGTACTGCAATCATTACCGTAACTGTAGGTGACGGAAAAGTATATGTTATAAACTCAACTAACGTTACAGTTACAGTTTCAAAAATCCAATATGAACCTGATGTGACTTTAGATGATAAAACATTAACTGTTGAAGTTCCTGAAAATGCAACCGGTGATATTACTTTATTAATAGGTGAGGAAACTATTGTTGCACCTATTGAAGATGGTATTGCTACATTTGACTTAAGTGATGTTCCTCCAGGCGATTATAATGCATCCATTATGTATGGAGGAGACAAAATATATGAAGGATTTGAAATTGAATATCCAATTTCCATTGAAGATGACTTCATATTAACTGCTGATGATGTGACCAAATATTATGG
>NZ_JAZTXC010000006.1:0-2717 GCF_045636185.1 Methanobrevibacter sp.
AAGAAACTACCCGTATTAAATACGGTGGTATTGGATACCAAGTAGCTGTAGACATTTCTCCACAAAGAAGAGTAGACCTTTCTTTAGGATTCTTAACTAGAGGAACTTTACAAGCTGCATTCAAAAACAAAAGATCTGTTGCTGAATGTTTAGCTAGTGAATTAATCTTTGCTTCTGAAGAAGATACAAGAAGTTTCGCTATCCAGAAAAAAGAAGAAAAAGAAAGAGTTGCAAAAGCAGCACACTAATTTTAGTGTTTTACACTATTTTAGTGTCTTTAATAATTATAGGATTATTCGGAATTATCATTTAGCTATTAATTGGTGGTTCTGCATAATTTTTATATTTCTTTATATTTTTTTAATTTAAAAGACATAAATGACTTAGATATATTGACTAAAATAATAAACATGATGTTTATAGGTGATGATTTTGAGTAGACGAGACAAAATGATTGCAAAAATCAAGGAATTGATGTACCAACCTGAAAATATCAGAAACATCGGTATCTGTGCACACATTGACCACGGTAAAACTACTTTATCCGACAACCTTTTAGCAGGTGCAGGGATGATTTCTGAAGAACTTGCTGGTGACCAAAGATTCTTAGATTTTGACGAACAAGAACAAGCTCGTGGTATTACCATTGACGCTGCAAACGTATCTATGGTGCACCAATACCATGATGATGAATATCTTATTAACTTAATTGATACTCCTGGTCACGTTGACTTCGGTGGAGACGTAACTCGTGCAATGAGAGCTGTAGACGGTGCAGTAGTAGTTGTATGTGCAGTAGAAGGTATCATGCCTCAAACTGAAACTGTATTAAGACAAGCTTTAAGAGAAAAAGTTAAACCAGTATTATTCATTAACAAAGTTGACAGATTAATCAACGAAGTAAAATTAGGACCAGAAGAATTAGCAAACAAATTCATTGGAATCATTAATGAAGCTAACAAATTAATCAGCAAAATGGCTCCTAAAGATAAAAAAGATGAATGGCTTGTAAAAGTGGATGACGGTAGTGTAGCATTCGGTTCAGCATACCACAACTGGGCTATTAACATTCCAATGATGCAAGAAACCGGAATCAACTTTAAAGACATCATTGATTACTGTAATGATGAAAACCAAAAAGAATTAGCTAAAAAAGTACCTTTAGCTGAAGTATTATTAGGTATGGTAGTAGAGCACTTACCATCTCCTGAAGTTTCCCAACAATACAGATGTCCTAACATTTGGGATGGAGACATTGAAAGTGAAGCTGGTCAAACCATGATTCACACCAGCCCTGACGGACCTTTAGCTGTAATGGTTACTAATGTATCTGTAGACAAGCACGCTGGTGAAGTAGCTACCGGTAGAGTATACGGTGGTACTGTAGAACAAGGTACTGAAGTGTTCTTGGTCGGAGGTCAAGCTAGATCAAGAGTACAACAAGTAGGTGTTTTCTTCGGTCCTGAAAGAGTTCCTACTGAAAAGGTTCCTGCTGGTAACATTGTTTACATCACTGGTGCAAAAGGAGCTACTGCAGGGGAAACCATCTGTTCTCCTGAAAACAAGATTGTGGAATTTGAAGGAATTGAACACATCTCTGAACCAGTAGTTACTGTAGCTGTAGAAGCTAAAAACACCAAAGACTTACCAAAACTCATTGAAGTATTAAGACAAACTGCAAAAGAAGACCCTACCATTCACGTTAACATTAACGAAGAAACTGGTGAACACTTAGTTTCCGGTATGGGAGAACTTCACTTGGAAGTTATTGGTGTAAGAATCAACAACAAAGGTGTAGACATCAATACTTCTGAACCTATTGTTGTATACAGAGAAACTGTTGCAGGAAAAACCAAAGCTCCTGTAGAAGGTAAATCTCCTAACAAGCACAACAGATTATACCTTGAAGTTGCACCTTTAGAAGATTCAATCTTCCAAGCATTGCAAAATGGTGACATCAAAGAAGGTAAAATCAAAGATAAGGAAGAAGCTCAAAAATTCATTGAGCATGGTCTTGACAAAGAAGAAGCTAGAAGAGTATGGGATGTTTACAACAAATCCTTATTCATCAACATGACTCGTGGTATCCAATACTTAGATGAGATCAAAGAGCTTGTTATTGAAGGTTTCGAATCTGCACTTGAAGAAGGTCCAGTTGCAAACGAAATTGCAATGGGTATGAAATTCACTCTTGTAGATGCAAAACTTCACGAAGACGCAGTTCACAGAGGACCTGCTCAAATTTTACCAGCTATCCGTAACGCTATTAAAGGTGGTATGATGATGGCTGACCCTACTTTACTTGAACCTGTTCAAAAAGTTTTCATTAACACTCCTACTGACTATATGGGATCAGTTACTAAAGAAATCTTAAACAGAAGAGGTCAAATTGTAGATATGCCAACTGAAGGTGACATGGTAAACGTTGAAGCTAAAGTACCTGTAGCTGAAATGTTTGGTTTCGCTGGTGAAATCAGATCTGCAACCCAAGGTAGATGTTTATGGTCTACTGAAAACTCTGGTTTCGAAAGATTACCAAGAGAATTGCAAAGTCAAATTATCAGACAAATCAGAGAAAGAAAAGGATTATCCCCAGAACCATTTGGTCCTGACCACTACTTAGGATAAGTTCTAAGTTAGATAAATTCTAAGTTAAATTAAGATGATTTTTATCTTAATTTATCTGATTTTGTTTTTATTAAATTAGGAATTTTTCC
>NZ_JAZTXC010000007.1:0-19376 GCF_045636185.1 Methanobrevibacter sp.
TTTCCGTTGATTAAACTGGTGGAAAGATACTTAAAAGCAGGATACGTAGTCAATGGTGTGTTTAATAAAACTACAAGTGGTACTCCTCAAGGAGGATTACTTTCACCTTTATTGGCAAATATTGCATTAACTGGACTTGAAGACTATTTAAATATTTCTTACAAGAAAAGAACTCAAATACGAAATGGTGAAACCAAAGAATTCCATGAAACCAAAGGAAAATATCGTGTTACTCGATACGCCGATGATTTCGTTATTTTCGCAAGAACTAGAGAAGACATAGAAAAAGTACCTGAAATTCTCGAAAATTACCTTTCCGAGAGAGGGTTGGTACTTGCAGAAGATAAAACTAGAATTACACACATTTCTGAAGGATTTGATTTTCTAGGATTCAATTTCAGACAATACAAAACAAATAACGGATTAAAATGTTTAATTAAACCATCGAAAGACAGTATCAAGAACTTTAAAGCCAAAGTATCGGAAAGAGTTAAATGGCATCACGGAGACAACGTTGATAAGCTAATTGACTCTTTAAACCCTCTGATAATTGGCACTGCCAATTACTGGAAGCCAACTGTTGCTAAAAAGATATTTTCTGATATGGATAACTATATATGGAACAAAATATATAAGTTTTTGCGCCGTCTACACCCAAATAAAGGTTGGAAATGGATTAAAAGAAAATATTTCCCAGAATACGATGACGGATATCATCGTGGAAAATGGATATTAACTGGCCCTAAAGAAGAGAATCATTTAATTAAAATGAGTTGGACTAAGATTAAGCGACATAAAATGATAATACACAATTATTCACCATATGATAAAAGTAAAGAGGATTATTTCATGAATCGATGAAATATCATTATTGAACTTTCGGATAAAGTTCTGCTCGAGCCGTATGTTCGGTAACGGACACGTACGGTTCCAAAGAGGGTGCGGACGAGTAATCGTCCAATCCTATCTAACGCCCAAAAAAAGAAAATAAAAAAGTTGAGAAATAACCTCAACTTCTAACAGATACTTTGTTTACAAAACTTACACTATTAATACATTGGTAGGCTAATGTATTCATCAACCATTAGATTAGAGTTTAATTCCATTGCAGCCAATAGTGTATTGTTTCGTTTGCATATACAGTTTAGCAGTTGTCCTAGATTCGTTATAGATATCGCTTACACTAGATAATCTGGCAGAAATCTTAAAGACACCAGAAGCTAAAGTACTGATGTTTAACGATAACTGACCGTTTTCATCTGCCTTAGCAGTTTTAGTTAAATCGCCGACAGCAATTTTGACGTTAACATCACTAACGCGATTATTGTAACTGTCTTTTAATGTAGCAGCAACAAGACCAACAACAGCACCAATAGATGTAGCTTTTACTAATGATTCACTTTTAACATACACACAGCAATATTGGAAAAATTTCGGGAACATCTGATAAAGATATTGAATAAGATTGAAATTTCAATCCTATTTTATATGTTTTTTTAAAGATTCTATAGGTCCACATAATGGTCTTTCAAGATTAGCTAGACTACAGGATGTTTTCAGAACCCTATTCCAAATATTGTATCCATTATACCCTCTGTCATAGCGTCAGACTCACTAGCCACTTCAGATTCGACAGCAACTTCAAGTTCTTCAAGACCTGAACCTACATATCCTCCCATTAAACCTCCAACTGCTCCGGCTACAACAGAAATACCAATTACAGTTGCATAAACTTTCCAAACCTTAAGTTCAGGATCATAATTATTGGAAGTCATATACCAGGAAGTATAAGCGCCCATAGCAGCACCTGCAGCAACACCTGCAGCAACACCTGCAGCAATACCGGCAACAGGGTTTAAGGTACATATACCAACAACAAGACCGGTAACAGCACCAAACACAAAACCTGTCACAGCACCAATAACTGTAGCTTTTACTAATGATTCACTTTTAACATGCACATAGGTATATTCACCGGTGTCAGTAATATTCTCACCATTAATAACTTCAATGCCTTTATCTGAGCATATTACAGTAATTGAGCCATCACCCTCTTTTTCTTTAGCATCATCTACACTGCAAATATCAGGACCTTCTTTACTTGCATGGTTATTTTCAAATATGCAGTCTTCATATTCAAAGTATCCTGCATTAAAAACTGCACCACCACATTTAGCTGAGTTATTGTAGAAATAACAGTCTTTACAAATGACAGATCCCTGATTGAGTATTGCACCGCCAAAACCACGATTAAAATCATCATTGTTGTGGGCATTCTTAAATGAAACCTCTTCAAAAATACCCTTTCCGCCATCATTTTCAACATGACAATTGAAACCATCAATGATTAACTTAGTTGCGCTGAAGAAATCTTTTTCATCAATTGAAACCCATATTTTTTTCTCAGATCCTTTAGCAAGTGAAATACGTGAACTTTGACCGTTTACACGAATAACATCATAACCGCTTTTGTGGACTTTCCATGTTTCACCGGTCACTATGGATAATTTGCCTGTAAATGTAACATTTAAAGAAATATCAGCACCAGCAATATCAATATCTCTTCCAGATAAATATTTAACATCATCGGATTTCTTTAAATTAATAATATCATCATAATCGGCACCATTTTTAACGTATACATTTTTAATAACTGATATGGATTTATTATATCCAATGTTGGAATGTTTTAACAAGGAACTGAAAATATTATTCCATGCATATTTATTGTTATGGAAAGTTACATTGGCAAAATAATATTCGTAGTTAATAAGATATTCGCCGTTATTTAATTTTCCATTAATAGTGAATAGGAAAGTATCATTACTGTAAACAAATGCATAATTTATATTTTCATTATACTTCAAAGCGCAATTATACATTATGGTTTTGTAAATTGATGAAACCAGATCAATTTTTTCACCAGCAATATTTTGATAAACGCCGTAATGTAAATAATCCGCATTAATGCCTGATAACTCTCCGTGAATAACAGGAACCTTATTATTGGCTATACAATGTGAAATATTACAAGTATGTTTACAATCAGTATAAATTGCTTCACAAGTCAATTTTGAAGAGGAATCTCTAAATACAGTATTAATAATTGTGTTATTTTCTCCTGGGACGTATACTGCACCACCAACACCACTGGCAGTGTTATTTATAAATATACAGTAATCAATTAAACCATTACTTCCCATCCAAGTAACAGCACCGCCGTTAACTGCACTATTGCATGCAAAAGTACAGCCTGAAAGAACACCATTATTACCAATCCAGGAAATAATACTTTCTCCAGAATCATAAGTAATATTTTTCAATTTGGAAGTTGATATAACCTTAATTTTATTGCATGCAGCATTAATGAAATTTAAATTACAAATCCTAACATTATTTCCTTTCACTTTAAATACTGCAGAATGATTCATTGCATCAATAACATGGCCGTTACCATTAATAGTAACATTATCATTATTAATTATCATAGTATAATCATTAACTCCATAATAATCCCTGGTTAAACTGAGTGTATCTCCAGGTTTAAGACGGTTAATTTCAGAAGCTAAATCAGCAAAATTACCTGCATTACTCATAGTAACATGTAAATTCAATGATTTTTCATCAAGGATAGGAATAACATTATCAAATGAACAGGATAATACATTACAGTTTTCATCTCCCCATGAAAGATAAACTGCTTCATATCCTAAATTACCCTTACAGTTTTCAAAAATTGATTTGATAATTTTATTATTAATGCCGCCCATATAGATTGCACCGCCAAAATCGGCAGAATTAGCTATAAAAATACACTTAGTGATTAAAGCATTATTTCCCATCCAGTTAACTGCACCACCATTAAGTGCAACATTTCCTGCAAAATTACATGATGAAAGAACACCTTCATTACCGCTCCAGGTAATCATGCTTTTACCATTCTGATTATTTAGAGCATTTATGAAGGTCAAGTTGGATATTTTAACATTATCCCCTGATACATTGATCATTACAGGTTTTTTCATTCCATCAATAACATAAGAATTACCGTTTACAGTTATATTGTCGATATTAATCATTACACTATCTTTATCACATTTTTCATTGAAATAATAATTTTTAGTTAAATTAATAACGTCTCCAGGGTGATGTTTATTGATTTCACGTGACAATTCATTGAAAGTTCCTACATCACCAGCCATATTTACTTCATTGAAATCAGTGAACAGTTTATTGATATTTAAAGGACATTTAACATTGATATTTAAGACACTATGAACTTTTTTGTCTTTTTCATCTTTAATATGGTTAATTAAATTGTTGTATTCAGCAGCGCTTTGAACGGTTATGTTCACCATCAAATTTTTCACATAATTACCTGCATGCAAATTCTCAAAAATATCATTTGCACAGCCTACTTTGTTAAACTGGTATTCACTAACAACAAATCCGTTAGGTAAGTTAGATGTGATACTGAAAACATAATCAAAATTATCATGACGGAAACTGCATGAAATGTGATCATTATAATCAAAGTTATTATTACAGAACATGGATTTATATAATAATGCATCCAGATTTATTGTATCATTTCCGATTGTTGTTGTAAAATTATTCTTTAAATACTTTAAATCAATAGCGTTTTCATCAATAATCGGGAACAAATTATCAAATGTACAGTCGGTTATAGTACAGTTTTTATAATTATGATCCATGAAAATAGCGTCACCGTAGGATATGGAAAAGGATTTTTTAAATACAGAATTTGCGATTGTGTTATTTGCACCGCCGATATAAATTGCACCGCCGGCAGTGTTTGCAAGATTGCCTGTAAATTTACAATTTCTGATTAAACCGTTATTTCCTTTCCATGTGAGAGCACCGCCTTTGTCAGTACGTCCATGATACACTGAATTTCCCTGAAAAGTACAGTCTGAAAGAACACCATTATTTCCAAACCAGCGAACAGGACTTGCACCAACCTCTCCAGCATGAAATTGAATTTTATTTGTACTTACAACTTCCCCGTTCCTAACTTCTCCAGAATAAATTGGATAAGGACTATACCTATTATTATAATTATAACCTGTACATGTTGTAGAAGGAGATTCATCCGGAATATACCTATTTACGTTATCATCATACATTGCATTCATAAAAGTTACATTGGTTATTTTAACGTTGTTTCCCATTACATTAAATATATTGGTCTTATGGGCTCCATTAATGATATGGCCATTTCCATTAATTGTTATATTATTTTTAGTTATTTTAATAACGTCATTGTCTTCAATAGAATATTTAACGCCGAATCCGTAGCTATAATCTTTAGTTAAATTAAATGTATCTCCATCTTTAAGACCAGAAATATCATTTTTCAAATCCTTGAAACTGCCAACGTTTTTGCCATTTGAAAGACTGGAAGGCTGGTCTAAATGAACATCATCCAGATGGGTTATGGCATTGTCTTCACCATAACTTCCATAATCATTGCCGCCAGCAGTAATATTGTCTGCTGCAGACACACATCCAATACCAACAAAAAGGATTAAAATCAAACATAATATTCCAATTAATTTTAACTCTTTCATATCATCACATCACATTTTGCATCTCTTCATCGATGAAAAGAATACATTTTTTATTTATGAATACTTTTTAAATTATCGGGTATATAAAGCTTTTTGAATGCAAGTACTTACTTGCATTAAAAAAATAGGTTAATATAAAAAATAAGAACTAAATACTGATAATCCAATGAAATTTAAATAAATAAAGAAAAATACAATCTAAAAAATAAACATAGGGGCCTGTTCAATAAGTGCCCAAAATTATTAACAAATAGTAATTGCATACTTTTTTCAGAAAAAGTATACCAATTTGATATGGAGTAGTGATACCTCCGGTGTATCCCCAAATGCACCTGAGGTACAATAGCAGTAAAAAAAATACCTACTCCAATCAATGATTTTTTTTATTATGCTTTTACCTCCGCCCCATCTGTCAAATTGGGCTTCATCGGATATTAGCAAATTCAGATATGAATGTTTAACTTTTTCAATCTCCCAAACTACATTAAAACACAATTATAAAGTATACCGACTGTTCCACTGGTGAGAACTCCCATTCCAGCAAGTGTTAATCCAAATTCTACCCAGGTATACTCACACAAAGGTATGAAGTCTACAAAGTAATCTACTCCCCATACTCCGCCGGCTAATCCTCCCATAGCTCCGGAGAAAGCACATCCAATCATCAAAGTCAACAATACTTTTGTCCTGTCCAGATTTACGTCATAGGTGTTGGAAATGATTATTGCAGCAGCTCCTGTACCTAAAGCTGCACCTACCAAAAGACCGACACCAATACCAATAGCAGGATTTGCTGTGAAGAAACCGACAACAGCACCCACAACAAAGCTTAATAGTGCAGCTCCAACTCCAATAAAAGTACTTTCAAGCATGTCCAAACCATCAGCAAAATAAACAATTCCCGTGTCTGATTTGATTTCTTTATCATTTATGATAACACGTCCGCCTTCACCAACACAGACATTGTCACCGTCACCGTATCCTTCGTTGCCTGCAAAGGTTGTGTTTACAAGAACCAGCAATCCCTGATTGAAGATTGCTCCACCATTTTTCGCATAATTGTTTGTAAAAGAACAGTTGATGCATGTAACCACTCCTACGTTGAGAATGGCTGCACCCCAATCCCTTTCGATTATGTAGTCCATCCTGTTGTTGTTGAAATGTACATTGACGAACATGCAGCTTCCACCCATATTTTCAATAACGGTATTGAATCCTTCAAGAGTTATATTGGATGCTCCAAATGTATCGCCCGGTTGTAATACTACCCATTTGTCTTCATTTCTGGCCTCATATGAACCTTTGATTTTTGATTGGCAGCCGTTAATATTAAGCATATCAAAAGGGGATGATTCAAAAGACCATGTTGAAGCACTGCTTATTACGCAGCTTTTGGTAAATACAACATTCAACGCATAACTTAAGGAATCTTTTGCCAAATATGAATGCTGTCTGTCAACTGATAAAATAGGGGATATCGGATCAAATACCTTTAATGAATGGAACTTGTTGTTCAGCGCATCCAAATAGCTGGCTGAATCATTGACATATATGGTTTTTGTCAGTGTAAATGTGTTTGAAAAATCTGATTTACGCAAAGCGAAAAAAACATCATCAAAGGAATTGTTGAAGATATTCTTGAATTGGAAATTTTTTATATATGTTATGTCATATTCGGCAAATTCCTTGACCATGGTGAATATAAAATCACCGCTTTCATTATAATAGTTGTAGGTGTAGTAGATGTTGTCATTATAATGAATTGCACCGCCTTTCACGAGTGAATTGTAAATCAATGGAACAATATCCACATCCTCATCAGCTATAAAAGCGTGATACTTTAAATCACCAATATTATATATGTCAACAGGAATATTGGCCCCATCAATAAATGGTGTTGATATTTTTTCATCAAAGAAAATGTTGTTTAAAGTCATATTTTTACGATTACGGTCAGCAAAGATTGCCTCACCGGTGACTGATGATGCGGAATTTACAAACAGACTGTTGCTGATTATATTGTCTCTGCCTGCCATATAAACTGATCCGGCAAATCTGGAGGTATCATTTATAAAAATATTATTTTCAATAACACCGCTGCTTCCGCTCCAGGTTACTGCTCCACCAACTTCAGCACTGTTATCAGTGAAGATACAATCCGTGAGAGCACCGTTGTTTCCGCTCCAGGTTACTGCTCCACCACTTTTCGCATCATTTCCTGCAAAGCTACATCCTGAAAGAACACCATTATAACCTCTCCAGTCAATAATACTTGGACATACATAATCTTCAGCTGTAAAGTCAAATGTCAAGTTATAAATTGTCACATTTTTACCTGTGATTATAAATACTGAATGTGCAGGATCTTGACCTAAGATTTTATGGCCGTTACCGTTTATTACTACATTATTTGCATCTATCACAGCACTTCCATCAAAAGTATGGAGATAAAAATCATGCTCCATATTAAAAACTTCACCATCCTTTAAAATTTTCATATAGTAAATCAAATCTGTGAAAAAAGATGGAACAAATGAATTTTCATTTTTAGTTTCAAATATTGCCTTACATCCATTTTCTAAATCAACATCTTTTCCACCTACAAAAGAGCTTTTGAAAGTACAGTTGTTCAGGTACAACAAGTTTGCAATGTTTTTTGGATTTGCAAAATAGATTGCTTCATAATGATAAGTTGTATATGACTCATTGAACAGGCAATCAGATATTCGGGTATTGGAACCGCTGATGTAGAGTGATCCACCGAAGTTGGCAGCATTATCATCAAAAATACAATTTTCAATTAAACCATCGTTTCCCTGCCAGTATATTGCGCCTCCATCAGTTCCTGTGTTGTCATAGAATACACAGTTTGAAATGATTCCGTTATCCCCATGCCATTCTATCGGACTTGTTAAATGAGTATAATCATCACCATATCTATTTAAAGGCGATACTCTATACTCAACATCGTATGCCCTGGAACCTATAATGTAGAGATTGATTATTCTTACATTGTTTCCGGTTATGTTGAATATAGCAAAGTATGTTTCGTCCCTGTTTGCATTTATTGTATGGCCGTTACCGTCGATTACCACATTGTCTGCATTGATGTTTATTATACGATTTTTTGACAGTTCATAATCGCAAAATTCAATGGTATAATCCTTTTGGATTTTATACGTGTCACCATCTTTTAAATTTTCAAGATCATCACGCAAGTCATTATATGTATCCGGAAATGATCCGGAATCCATTTCTTTTAATACGCCTGCAGTGTTTGCGGCCACATTATCAGTATTTGTCATGTTAAGTTGCTTTGCATCAATTGCGTTGACTCCAATATATGAACTTAAATTAGAATCGACGTTTATTTCTTCAACTGCTAAATCAATTTTAAAATCCTGTGCCTCTGCAATGGTATTATCAGCAGTATGATTCAAATCAGCTGCAAAAGCACCGGATACGCTTATAAAAAAGCATATACATACTATTAATAAAATCATTGATTTTTTTAGATTAAGCATCTTTCAGTTCCTCCATAAATTAATAAGACAGTGCATGCAGATTCATCAGCGGACAAATTAATTGGGGTTTGCCCATCTGATTTGCATACACTACCATTAAGCATTAAATAATCATTTTGATAAGAAACAGTAAAATCTGATGGAATACAATTATCTTCTTTGATGTTATTTGAAGCCAATGACTTTAGATAAAAAACAACTTGAAGGTCATTGTTAAAAAATATGGTCGGGTTAAAGGCGGTTTTTACATCAAAGTTCGGGCAATGGTTAGAAGTTAAGGTGTGGTTTTCAGCTAAGTTAACATTAGCTTTCATGATAATTATATCTGGATTTGTGAAGATATAATATTCAAGATTATAGTCTTTAATGTTCAGTTTTTGTGAATAAAAATCATTAATGCTGCAGTCAGACTGTTTGGAATCATAGAATGAATTTGAGCAAATTAAAGCAAAATCACCATTTAAGTCCAGGTCTGAATGTGCATTAAAACCTGCAAATTCCTTTTCATTTCCTGGCTGATTTTGAGTGCAGTTGAATGCTGTAACATTTATGAGATTTCTATTTTCAATTTCATCTTCATCCAAATCTCTGAATCTGAAGACTATCTCTTCATTTGCAGTACTGTTGATATGCTTATAAGCGGTATTGTAGGAATATGTCATATCATCCCCACAGTCTCCGGAAAGAATTACTTTTCCATTGCTTATGACCTCCACGTCATGATGACAATGATGAGTGCATTTACAGTCCCTGCAGCAGCACGGCTCGGATTTTTTTGTTAAATGTGAATCCCGGTGCATTACTTTTTTAAATGAATTGGGAGTATCTTTCCGCAATTGGCCGAAAATATCATTTTTAATGACATTTTCAATATTTAGTGCAATTAACTTTTGAAATCCCATTCGGTGTGTATGTGCACCTGCAATGCCTTTTTTGCAGAGTTTATGAGAATCATCCAAAGTTTTTGGATGGTGTTTTATTTTTTCAAAATTAGAACATATTTTATAATCTTGTCTTAAATCGGAAAATCCGTAATCAGACTTTTTATCTTTATTACCAAAATGAGTTTTTTCAATTAAGTGGTTATGATTTATTGGATGGCGATTATTCATAATCAGACAATAATAGGAAATCCCTGACATGTCAGATGTCTTTTGATTTGGAGTTTCACCTAACATTTCTCCAGTATTGCCGGAGGAAATGTTTTTTTCAATATTGATTTCTACTGCTCCGTCATCTAAAGCATTGACATCGCCAGTAGTTTGATTTTTTATTCCATCATCAATATCGGCTGCATGAATACATGATAGGCTGACAAACAGACATATGCATGCAATCAGCAAAAATAATGGTTTAATTTTACTAAATTTAAAGCTATCAATAAACATAACTACTTCACAATAATTATATTGGAAATTAGAATATATAAAGATTTTTATAAATGAACACTTGCATGCACTTTATTTCTTTAAAAAAATAATATTCGGCAAATATGTAAGTAAGTACTTGCATACATTATTTTTTTAATGATAACAAGTAATTTAAAAAGTTTTTTGTTAGGCATTAAATTGCATGAATTAAATGTATGCAAGAATTATATTAAAAAAATCTTTTAAAAAAAAGTGAAGTTAATAGCTGAAATGATTGAATTATGAGGATCTAATTATAGGTTTAAACAAATTGATTATGTGAATGAAAGTAAAATCAATCCCAATTAGCTGACTATGGTATTGAAATAGATATTGATAACCAAGTTGCTACTTTAAAAAAAGGAAATGTAAATCTTTTACTTTTGAATTTGAAGGAAAATTTGAAGAAGGATTCAATACTAGGAGATTTCATATGTATTAACTATAACCTTTGAAGAGGACGGGGTTACTACAAAATATCAATTCGACTATGATAGAAATTTTGATTTTAGTAGGGGAATTAGAATAGTGGACGGTAAATTCCGTGGTTTTATAATTGAATAATAATTTTAGTTAGTAACTATTAATAAAAGTAGTGAGAGCATTTGATTATTAACTCCTAAAAAAAGAAATTTTTACCTACTTTTTAACTATAATTCGTTTATGCAATATTTAAATTCAGTAGCAGCTTCCCCAATAGCTACTATTAAATCACAATCTGATTCAAGTGCTTTTTTTATTCCGTCCCTGACTTCATCATAGCTTGCACCTAAAGTTCCTTCTTTAACAAAATCATCGACTGAATCAAATAATATTCTATCACTTAAAGAAGAATCATCTGAAATAAGCTTCCTAGCCATCTTTTGTGATGCAACTGATGCGGGAACAACATACTTTGAAAATTCCAATGCACTATTGAATATCGCCAAATCACCAACATCACCAGATTCGGAAGATATTGTAATTACACATGTAAAATCACCGAATAAATTTTTAAATTGACTTAAAACAGTTTGAACACCAGCAGGATTATGTGCATAGTCAACATAAATTTCTTTAGAGTCGATTTCACCAATTTTCTCCATTCTTCCTTCAACGCCAGTGAAAGTGGATACTGATTCTAAAATTTTATCATAAGGCAGCTTCAGGAATTCATGGGCTGCAATGATAACTCCAATAATATTATAAACATTATGAAGTCCGTCAATTGCCATTTTAACTGTTAATTTCTCTGTTGGAGTATGCAAATCAAATTTACGATTTTTTAAGTCGATGTTTGTTGCAATATAATCTACCTGAGGAGTTGTAATACCGCATGGACAGAAATAATAACCGCAACCGGAAATAAGTTCCTTTACTTTGATTTCACGTCCGCAAACACATTCCTTTGGATTAATTCTTTCAAAGGTTCCGTCTACACCAAAGGTTATCAAATCACCTTCAAAATCATACTCCTTTAAAAGCCCCATTATTGTCGGGTCCTGTCCATTAACTATCAGTTGCTTTCCATTGAGTTCTTCAATAAATTCGCCTTTAACATGAGCATAATCCATAAAACTTCCCAAATCATTTAAATGATCAGGCGTTATGTTGGTAATTAAGCCAGAACAAATATCGGAATTTTCTACAGTTCTTCTGACAGTTCCAGGAACGCCAAATGTTCCCACTTCCAAAATAGCTACGTCACCATCAAGCCTTGACTGCAAAATCGGAATGTATTCGGCATTGCCCTGCATATTTTCCAGATTATGCTCTGCCGGCCGAATTCCATTATCATAGGCTATCTTTTTAAGTAGTGTAGTGGTAGTTGTCTTTCCGTTTGTTCCAGTTATTCCAAATACCGGTTTATCCGGACGAAACTCACGAATGACATCGTCCAGTTCAAATAATGAGTCCCCAATCCTTTGAAAGATAGCTGATTTTTTAGACAGACTTGCAGGAGGCACTATATAGTCTGCTCTCTCAAAAAATTCATCTGGAGTTTCACCATAATATAGCCCAATATCATAGCCATCTAATGATTTTGAAAATCTGCATTCTTCAGCAGGAGTCAAATCGGTTCCTATGACATCATAGCCTCTCTCTTTAAGCAATCTTGCAATCAGATTACCGTTAGCACCGCAAACTCCAATAACCCCGAATGTTTTTTTAGTCATACTTTTTACTTCCTTCGTCAAGTCCCTTCATGATTTTTTCAACTGTCGTTATTCTATCATATGCAATTAATGGACCCATATGCAGAATTATATCTCCAGGCTCGGAATATTTGAATGTTTCACATGCAGCAATCTCTATATTTTCAACGGCAACCTTATTGATTTTAGGATTGGTAATTGCATCCAATACCTCCTGAGCGGCTTCCATTTCCACTTCCTGAGTTACCTCATTAAATCCGCTTGCAATGACTGTTTTGATATCGTAGTTGCTTACAAGCTCACCGACTTCTGCCTTATCACGAACTGACAATGTATCAAAATGGTCCAAAAATAAAACAACATTTTCATCTTTAAAGTAATCAAGTGTTATTTTCATTCCATCATATAAAAATGCGGAGTCCAGAATAACTTTTCTCCCATTGTAATCACCTACATCCTCCATATGTGCAGGCAAGCCCTTAAATACAGTTAATGCATCAATTATATCAGATTCCTTAACTCCATATGTCAATGCAGCGGCACTTGCTGCAACGGAATTTTCAAAAAAGTAGCTCATCATGTAGAAGGGTGTAGTGAACTTGCCGTCTTTATATTCTATGGTCAAGGATTCATCACCAACGATGCCTTTAAAATCAACATCTTCATCCAAAGCATAATATAATGCATCGTTTCTTTGAGGATTTATTATATCAAAACAAGAGTGATTTGCGATAAATGTTTCGGACATACTTTCAAGGATTAGTTTTCTCTGTTGGTAAAGTTCAAGTGATCCTCCAAACTCAGATAAGTGGTCTTCTGCAATATTGGTCAAAAGTCCGATTTTAACATTTAACCTGTTTAAAAGGCCAATAGTACCATGAGGAAGTTCAAAAATAGCTATATCACAATCTTGGGCTTTTCCTTTAACAATTCCATCGATGATTGCTTCAGAAACCAAATTATTTACCAAAGAAGAGCAGGACCAGACATTATATCCTGCCTGCTTGAATAGGCTGGTTGTAATGAAGGTAGTGGTTGTCTTGCCCATAGTTCCTGTAATTCCAATGATATCAACGGGAATCAAGTCATTGACAATTTTGGAAAATTCTTCATTAGTTAAAACATCAACATCAGATTCTTTTATTAATTTGGCTATTGGAGCGGAATCAGGTAATGTAGGAGGCACATATACAGCTTCAATGCCATCCAAAGTAGGATTTTTATTGTCCAAATCCAGGACAACACCTTCCTTTTCCATCTCTATTAAACTTCTTTGAAATTCTATTTTAAACTCTGAAATATCCTTTAAATCTGTAACAATGACGCTATGGCCTAAATGATTAAGCAATCTTGCAACAGGCCTACTGGCATTTCCTGCACCAACAACTAAATAATTCATAAAAAACAATCCTTATAATTTATCTCATATAATAATATGATTTTATTTGATTAATAAGTTTTAACAAAAAAGAAAGATATTACAAGCATGTACCTTTTAATTTTGAAATCTGATATTATATGCCTACACTGAACTATCACAAAAAAAGAATAATAACATATAATATCGCATAATTTTTAACAAAAAACTTTGGACATGGAAAAATTTTAAAAAAAATGAAAAGGGAAGATTAATTAATCTTGTGGATTTTCCACATAATCCATTACTTCTTCAACAGTTTGTCTAACTTGGAAAAGTTCATTCATGTCTCTTTTAATAACACCTTCACCTACCATATACAAAAAAGTTTCATTCAGCTTATTATAAAAACCATGACAGTTAAAAACGACAATATTTTTATCATGCTGATTTAATGCTTTTAATGTAATGATTTCATAGAATTCATCTAAAGTGCCAATTCCACCAGGGCCTATTACAAAAACATCAGAATGTTCTAAAAAAAGATTTTTTCTTTCATCCATAGTTTTAGTATATATGAATTCAGTGCAACTATTTTTAAGAGGTTCGAATTCATTAATCCATGAAGGAGCTATTCCAAGAGCTTGACCACCATTATCCATTACGCCTTTAGAAACTGCACCCATCATTCCGTTAATTCCACCGCCAAAAACTAATTCATGACCTTTTTTAGCTATTTCTTGACCTAATTTATATCCTTCTTCTATATATTTAGATTTAAGTTCTTTACTTCCTGCACCATAAAAACAAATTCTCATATAATTCCCCCTTATTAATTAATTTTAATATGTAATTGATATTAATAATAATTTTCTAATGCAAAAATTTGATTATATCTAAAATTATAAGAATCAATACCACTTATGCAAATGATAAAATAAAAAAAAGAAGATTATTTTTTAAATCTTCTTACTTGTGTTACACAAAGTGCAATTAATATTAATAAGATTATAAGGATAGGATTTCCAGTTGGATAATCTGCCAGACTGATTCCTTCACTTACTGTTTCAGGAGGATAACTGTTATCATCGGTATGATTATCTACAGGATCATTACGATATACAATGATATCAGTTATTGTATCGTTGCCTTCGTATTTTCTATCACCTGAGTATACCACATCTACATCCCAATCCCCTTTAACCAATCCAGGAACCTCAAATATTGCAGTACCGTTTTCAATCACTTCAGTGTATCTCATGTTATTGACAGTGATTGTTATGGTACCTGTTGCATCCTGTGGAACTCTTACAATAACCTTTGCACGGTCACCTTCTTCGATTATGTCCCCTGAAGCCTTGATAGGAGTTTTGATTTTGTTTACAGTAAAACTAACAGTAGTTGTGCTTGGCAAGTATTTATGATCACCTTCATATGTTACTTTAGCTGTGTAAACACCGCATGGAAGCTCCGGAATTATCACATATGCAATGCCGTTGGTGACATTTGCATAGTATCCTACACCGTCAATGTCAACAAGTACTTTACCTGTTACATCATCCGGAAGAACTTTAGCAGTGATAATCTCATCATCTCCAACATGAATGTCTTGTGCTTTTGCAGTTATGGTTGTAGGACGTTTTATTACTTCAAATTGACCGGTTGTGTAGTTATCTCTGTATCTGTCATCCCCGCTGTATTTAACGGCAACTGTCTTATTACCAAATGCCAAACCGTCAACGTTGAATATAGCCTGACCATCTTTAACCGGAGCGGAATATTCTTTACCGTTGATTTCAATTGTAATTATGCCTGTTGCATCTTTTGGAACAGTTACCACAACAACTTCCGTATCGCCGACATAAATGTCATGTGCCGTAACACTTATCGGAGTGATGTATTTCGGAATGTCTACGGTTGCATTTTCGGTTGCAGGGTCATGAGTTTCATCACCGGAGTAGATTACAGTAATATTGTGTTTTCCAGGAGTGGCATTAGTTAAATTAATGACGGCAGTACCATTAATAACAGGTCCAGTATATGTCTGATTTTCAACTTCAATAGTAACATTACCAGTAGCATTGCCCGGAATGATGACTATTACAGTACCATTTCCTTGATCAATTATTTCCATATCGGTATTGCAACTGATTACTTTGAAAACTGTTGAATTGTAAGCATATGTGTATTTATTATCACCATTGTATCTTACGCTTACAACATATTCGCCCACAGGCAATCCTTCAATTACCAATTCACCATTACCTCCGCTGACAGCAACAATATATTTATCACCTTCTCGGTAGTATGCTCCCAATATGCCATCATTTAAATTGAAGACATATTCTTCACCATCAATTACAACAGTTACGTTTCCTGTAGCATCCGCAGGGACAAGCAATCTGATGACCTCATTTTCACCGACATAAATGTCATGTGCAATAGGAATTACAAATGGTTTAACCTTGTTTACATCAAATAATGAGACATTTGAACTTGGCAAGTACTTATCATCACCGACATAAGTCAAGTTAACGTTATATTTTCCGGATGGGATGTAAGGTATGTCAATTGACCCTTCTCCATTAGTTACATTGACATAGTAGTGTGATACACCATCAATGTCAATCAATACCTGACCGGTAGCATCAGTTGGAACTTTGACTTTAATGGTTACGTATTCACCGACAATAATGCTTTCAATTTCTGCACTTACTGTGGAATTATGTTTGTATACTGTAAAGCTTGCAGTTGTAAAGTTTGCAGTGTGGTTACTGTCACCCGCATAAGTTACAGCAACAGTTTTTACACCGGCAGTCAAGTTTTCAACTTCAAATCTTGCAACACCATTATCAATATCAGCAAAGTATTCTTTACCATCAATTTCAATTTTAACCTTACCGGTAGCATCAGCAGGAAGAGTTACTACCACAATTTCAGTATCTCCAACATAAATATCGCTGACATCAGCACTAATAGGAGTGACAGGAACAGGAACTAGAACAGGTTCGCGAATTGTTATGGTTGTATTGACGGTAGCATTAGTGTAGTTTTCATCGCCGGAGTAAATTACAGTAATGTTATGAGTACCGTTAGATACATTAGTTAAATCAATGACAGCAGTGCCGTTAATCACAGTAGCATTGAATGTCTGATTACCAACCTCAATAGTTACATTGCCTGTAGCATTTCCAGGAACAACGACAACAACAGTACCATTGCCTTGATCAATGACTTTAATATCATCAGTGGTTATCTTGTTGACAGCGAATTTAGTAGAGTTAATGCTTGACTCGTATTTTCTATCACCAGGATATTTAACATCAACCGTGTAGTTTCCAACTTTAAGACCAGGAACAACAAGAATTCCTTTACCATTAGCGACAGAGACATTATAATCTTTACCATCAACAGTAACAATCACATTGCCTGTAGCATCAGCAGGAACGTTAATCTCAATAATAGCCTTTTCACCAACAGTAATATTATCAGCTTCTGCAACAACAGTTGAAGGAACTTTAACTACTTTAAAGCTAGTGGAATTTTCAGCAGAGAGATATTTATCATCACCATAATACTTGACAGTTACATCGTATGAACCGGAATCCAAATTAGGAACTGATAATTGACCAACACCATTTGTAATATTAACAGCATAATCAACACCGCCAACATTGACAACAACAGGTCTTGCAACATCACTAGGAGCAGTGACATTAATTAAAACAACACCACCAACAGTAATATCATCAGTATTAACAGTAATTACAGGAGCATGTTTTTTAACTGTGAAATTAGCTGAAGTATGGTTTCCGGTGTAGTTATTGTCGCCGACATATAAGACATATACTGTTTTAACACCGGCAGTTAGGTTTTCAACTTCAAATCTTGCAACACCTTCATCAATATCAGCAAAGTACTCTTTACCGTCAATTTCAATCCTGACTTTGCCAACAGCATCAGCAGGAACAGTCACATTGATTCTAGCAACATCACCAACATACATGTCAACTACATCTACTTTAATTGGAGTAATAAGCTTAGGAATTGTAACAGTAGCATTAACAATTTCACTGGTGTGGTTTTCATCACCGGAATAAATCACAGTAATATTATTAACACCAGGAGTAACATTGGTTAAATTAACAACAGCAGTACCGTTAATCACAGTAGCATTAAATGTCTGATTACCAACCTCAATAGTCACATTACCAGTAGCATTGCCCGGAACAATAACAACAACAGTACCGTTACCTTGATCAATGACTATAATATCATCAGTAGTTATTTTATTAACAGCAAATTTAGTAGAGTTAACACTTTCTTCGTACTTTCTATCACCAGGATATTTAACATCAACCGTGTAGTTTCCAACTTTAAGACCAGGAACAACAAGAATTCCTTTACCATTAGCGACAGAGACATTATAATCTTTACCATCAACACGGACAGTCACATTACCCGTAGCATCAACAGGAACACTAATCTCAATAACAGCCTTTTCACCAACAGTAATATTATCAGCATGAGCAACAACAGTTGAAGGAACTTTAACTACTTTAAAGCTAGTGGAATTATTAGCTGGGAGATATTTATCATCACCTAGATATTTGACAGTTACATTATATGAACCGCCATCAAGACCAGGGACAGACAAGTGGCCAAGTCCATTTGTAATATTAACCGCATAATCAACACCGCCAACATTGACAACAACAGGTCTTGTAACATCATCAGGAGCAGTGACATTAATTAAAACAACATCACCAACAGTAATATCATCAGTATTAACAGTAATTACAAGATTATGTTTTTTAACAGTGAAATTAGCAGTTGTGAAGTTACCTGTGTAGTTATTGTCTCCAGCATAAGATACAGCAACAGTTTTTACACCGGCAGTTAGGTTTTCAACTTCAAATCTTGCAACACCTTCATCAATATCAGCAAAGTACTCCTTACCATTAATCTCAATTCTGACTTTGCCTGTAGCATCGACAGGGACAGTCACATTGATTCTAGCAACATCACCAACATAAATGTCAACAACATCAACACTAATCGGAGTAACAAGTTTAGGAATGGTTACAGTAGCATTTACAGTAGCGTTAGTATGGTTTCCATCACCTGAATAAATAACAGTAATGTTATGAGTACCAGGAGTAACATTAGTTAAATTAACAACAGCAGTACCGCTAATCACAGTAGCATTAAATGTCTGATTACCAACCACAATAGTCACATTACCAGTAGCATTGCCAGGAATTATAACAACAACAGTACCGTTACCTTGATCAATGACTATAATATCATCAGTAGTTATTAAGTCGGATCGTAGCCATGTCGTTCTGTGAGCCAAGGAG
>NZ_JAZTXC010000008.1:0-13205 GCF_045636185.1 Methanobrevibacter sp.
GATTATATTAAAACTTCTGGAAAAAAATACTGCAGAAGAAATATCTGAAAACTACAACATACCCCTAGAAAAAATACAAAAAATACAGAATGATTAATCTACCATTTAAACACTAAAATCAGACATAAACCAAATTGTCTTTAGTCTTTCCAAATTTTATGCCGTTACTTTTACCATTGGGAAGCAATGATAAAACAATAAACGGAAAATCATCATCAGAATTAATAATAAGGGCATGAATCATTGCAGGAGAATTGAATATGAGTGCATTAGAATTAAGGCCATTTGAAGAACAATTAGCAGACGTAATCTATGCAAATCGACTTGATCAAGCTGAAAATAAAGGAATAGAAAAAGGAGAAAAAATAGGAATAGAAAAAGGAGAAAAAATACGAATAGAAAAAGGGGAAAAAATAGGAATAGAAAAAGGAGAAAAAAAGATTATATTAAAACTTCTGGAAAAAAATACTGCAGAAGAAATATCTGAAAACTACAACATACCCCTAGAAAAAATACAAAAAATACAGAATGATTAATCCATCATTTAAACACTAAAATCAGACATAAACCAGATCGTCTTTAGTCTTTCCAAATTTTATGCCGTTACTTTTACCATTGGGAAGCAATGATAAAACAATAACAGGAAAATCATCATCAGGATTGATAATAAGAGTATGAGTTACATTCTTTTGGGTTTCAATGACAATCTTATAGACATTATCCTCATTTGACATCTCACCTTCGAGAAATACTTCATTAAAAGACTCTTCATACAAATAGTCAGGCAATTCAATGTCAATTTTAAAATAATCCAGCAGTTCCTTCAATATCATGATAATCAAAAAATAAAAAAAGAAAAATTAATTATGCTTCGATAACTAATTTTTGAGCCACATTACATGTTTCGTAGTCACTAGTTCCATTAAAAGTACAGTTAAATGTATAATTTCCAGGATTTACTCCCGAGATACCGAAACCTAAGTTACCATTGTTATCTGTAGTGAAATTAATGTGATTTTTCTCACCGCTTTCAGCAATTACAATGATATCGACTACCTGATTTGCGATAGGAGAACCATCCTTTGCAGTTAAAGTTAAGTTAAAAGAATCCCCATTTTTTAATTTGTCTGGACTTTTAACTTCCATATGACTTGCTTGAGCCGCATAAGCGACAGAAATTGCGAGAACCAATACCAATAATGCAAGAATTATTTTCTTATTCATTTTCTCACCTCATTCGATTTTTGGTAGATACTTCTGATCTGATTTGTAAGATGAACCAATCAATTCGCCGGTTTCAACATCATATTGTCTGAATCCACCATCTTCATAGCGAACTTCCCTATATTGACCACATCCAGCTTGACAGTTATCTTTTATCTCTTCAGATACAACATTATCCTCATTAGCTTGATAAACTAGAACTTCTTTATTAGGATTGTCCTGATTCAAAAAATCACCTCCATAATAATTAAAGTTTTAGAAAAATGCCAATATTAAGTTTTGACTTTAATCATATATATGTTTTTAATTAGGATAATGGAAATTTAAAGCAATGAAAGTTAAATTCTTTCATCAGCCTTGTCCCAATCAGGATTTTTGGCAGGTAATTTTGTCAGTACCACTGTAGTAACCAAAACAATAATCGCCGTTGCTATTGTGAAATTTGTTTGGTCAATACTAGAAGCTGCAGCAACATCAAGAATTCCTCCAATCCAGACGATTGAAATAAATATCGGGAGAATGTATTTTACTATTACAAGCCACCATTTTCCAAGCTTGATTGTTTTGCTTCTGGCGTTTAAAAAACCTATTAACTTTTCTGCATTGAATACCCATGCAAATATTATGCACTCAACTATGACACCGAAGAGCAATGCAATCTGATTGATGAAGGTATCCACATATCCAAGCAAATCTGCACCGAAGGACGTTGCATAAATCATTGATAAAAGAGCCCCTACGATTATTAGAATTGTCATTGTCCTTGACCTTGACAGTCCAAACTTGTTTTGAATTGAAAATGACAAGGGCTCAACTGTAGAAAGTATACTTGTAAGTCCTGCCAGATAAACCGTTAAGAAAAACAGAGGCCCTAAAACATAAGCCCATTGACCAAGAACATTGAATACTGTAGGATATGCAATGAATACCAGTCCGGTTCCTTGAGCTACCAGTTGTTCAACGGGAGTTCCTGACTGCAGTGACATATAGCCCAATATTGAAAATACACCTAAAGCCGCAAAGTTTTCAAACAGTGAATTTGCAAAAGCTATTGAAATGGTATTTGTAATCAGGTCTGCATCGTCCTTTGTATAGCTTGCATATGTAAATGCAATTGACATTCCCAGACTTAATGAGAAAACAATCTGGCCGAATGCCGCCATCCATATTCCAAAGTTCGACAACAGAGACCAGTCAGGGTCAAAGAGTTCCGAAAG
Organism: Methanobrevibacter sp.; assembly: GCF_045636185.1. Lineage (GTDB taxonomy): Archaea > Methanobacteriota > Methanobacteria > Methanobacteriales > Methanobacteriaceae > Methanocatella. The sequence continues at coordinate 2,442 of NZ_JAZTXC010000008.1, forward strand.
TCCTATTGATGCACCAGGAAGAGTAAGTGAAAACACAACAATACCCACCATTATGATGAAGAGCACTGGAACCAGTACTTTTGAAACATGACCCAAGCCGCTTTCCAAATCCCTGTGAGAAATGCACCAGATGATTACCCAACCTGCAAGCATTGCAATTGCGATTATAGGAAGGAAATGAAACAGACCCATATAGTTTCCTGAATCCTGAAGCAAGGAAACCGTAAAGTACGTGTTTGGATCTGCTCCCCAGCCCTTGAAAAAACTCAATATTACATAAATTCCGTCCCATCCAAGAATAGCCGCATAATAAATCATGATTACAAAAACACAAACCGGCAGAAACCAGCCGAGGTATTCGCATCTGGAATCAATCTTTTTAACCGCCTTTGCAAATGAAGATTTAAAATCGTATCCAACACCATACTCCAGAATCAGGAAAGGAATACCCATCAAAAGAATAGCTACAATATAAGGAATGTAAAAGGCCCCTCCTCCATTAGAGTAAAGCACATAAGGGTATCTCCATATATTTCCAAGTCCAACTGCAGAACCTATCATTGCAAAGATAAATGACAAGTTGCTGCCCCATTCGTTTTTATCTGCCATATATCAATATTGTACATTAATATGTATAATATTTATTATTGAATAATTATTATATGATAAGAATTACACAACTAAAAAAAGATTGATGAAAAAAATGTACGCCAATTTTGAACTTAATTAAATTCTTAACTAGAATTATTTTTAAATTCATACTTTAACTTATTGGATTTGAAGAAAAAAAGAAAAAATATCAGTTTTATTCAAAATTAAAAGTTAAAAAAAAGAATTATCTCTTATTAATGGCTACCTGGCCGATGACAATTTTTCCGCCACAACTGTTAGCCCTTACATTTCAAAGAAGTTCCCCGGCGGTGTGACAAATCCGAAGCGGTCACCCTTATATCCGTAGACAAGAGGCCCATCCCTGTATAATGGAGTGAAACCAGGATGTATGCTTGTATCTGACGGCAGATAATTGGCTGAGCCTACTGGCTGAGTAACAACCTGCTTGATATTCAGGTTCTGGAACGATTGGCTCGGATTGAAAGTGTCATTTCCTTCATAAGTGACATTAATGTTATACTGTCCGGCAGACAATCCGCTTAAAGAAAGAACGCCTACACCTTCCCCATTGGTAGTTATTGTTTTTTGCTCCACATGATTACTTGAATCTGTTATGTTGACTTGAACAACCTGGTTAGCAATCGGTTTGGAATCAGCGTCAGTTAAGAGAATTGACAATTCATCACCTTCATTCAATTCATTGGAACTAGTAACTGAAAGTGCAGTGTCAGTCTTAAAAATGAACGGATTGAAGAGCACAATTCCCGCCACAATAAGTGCAACGATGACTACTATCAAAGCCATGATTACTTTATTATAATCCATTTTATCCCCTTGATAATATATTTGTTACAATCATGTTAATAAACTTTAAAATTCCATGATTTAAAAAAAAGAAAAAAGGATTAAGTAATTTAATCCCCAATCATCCAAGCAGACATCCATTAATATAAGGATTGGCTAAACCTTCAATGATCCCGGCTGGTCTTTTGTATATACTTTTAAGGATACGGTTTTATTATCCAAGGATATGTCTTTCCATCCGTCACCATAGTTTACAAAGGTTGTATTTTTAAGGTAATGCTGTCTTGAAGAATTTAATGTAGGAACGCTTTTCTTTTTCATCACTACTTTAAAGGTATCACCCTTTTTAACTGGAATTTCTTTAGTTAATTTAACTGTATGGAATCCGTAGTATGGCGCAGTTCCGTTTTGTGTGTGTTTCAGCTGTCCATTTACATAGACATCAAGTGAATAGTTTTCACCTTTATCGCTGAAGTAAGTTCCAACACCACTGATTAGCTCATTTCCATTGCTTTTATAGCTACTTGAATAGCTGACATCCTTGTCAGACCCATTAATGACTAAATGTCCTGATAAATCTGTCTGGTAATTTGTCGTATAATTTTCAGTATTGTTAAAAACAAAAGATGCTGTATAAGTGTAATTAAAAAGACCTACATCATAATAGGAAACATAACCGAATCCGTCTTTTCCCCAATTGGTGTCCCAGCTGTTTTTAATTATCCATGCTCCATCCCCCGGAGGAGGAGTTAAAAAGTTATCTTTTGAGTAATTGTCATCCCATCCGATAATAGCGACCTCATGATTTTGTTCTTTAGATACATTCTGATATTGTGCTGCCGTATTGCTATTGTAATAAGGTGCATCATCAAAATTATTAAATGATAGGTCCAAAGCACCATTTTCCATTATTAATTTTTTATACTCATTATTATCTGTAAAATTACCACGAGGATGGGCAAATATAACATCCTGAATGTGTATATTTTTATTTGGGTTATCTACTGTAGATATCCTACCAAATTCATCATATGAATCATCTTCTGCTGAAACCGGACCAAGCCAACTTAAAACATATTCTATAGCCCAATCCGCATATCCTCCATCATCAGCATCATTCGATACCCCATATTTTGAGTATTGTAACATAGTGTTTATCATATGGCTTTCGGAAAAGTCAAATGATTTTCCTGTTGATTTCAGCACTGTAGATTCAAGTGCTCCATATATTCCAAAGGCCCAGCAGGAATTTGCATCTCCCTGAATTTTAATTGGAGTAACCCATCCATAATCACGCAAATCAAAACGTGATGGAATCGGATCTGTACTCAATTTTTTATTGGTAAGCTTGAGTTCAGGAGCTTTCCCGGATACTGATGAGATATAGTCGGTATCATTTAAAACTAAAGTGTCATTAATATATGTATTGTTCACTAAGGAATTTTTACTAAATACACCATGAACAGCTTCGTGATTATTTTTAAATTCAACCTTATCTGTTTTTAAATTAGAATCATAAGCATATATTGCATTTTTGTCATTATTTGTGAAAGTTGAGGAAATTGAAGTAAGATTTGTCTTGTCGCAGTAAAGCGCTCCGCCGTTGAATGAATCCTGTTTTTCCAGTTTATTTGATTCGAAGGTACAGTTGGTTAATTTTAAATCTACCCATGATGTATATATTGCCCCGCCGTCACAGGTAGCAGTATTGTTACCAAAAATGGAATTTTCTATCGTTAAATTTCCACAAGACTGGATTACTGCGCCTCCATAATCTCCACATGAATTAAGGAATTTTGAATTCTTAATGGATACTCCTGATGTATTATTGAAATTGTCGTCTATATCTACTGCACCACCATTTTTAATTGAAGTGGTATTGATAAATGTACAGTTATCTATTTCCCCATATTCCAAATCTCTTAGTCCCATTGCACCTGCAGTTTCATTTGCTTTTAAATTTTTAAATGAAGAATCTTTAGCTGTCATCTTTCCCACAACATATATTGCAGGAGCATATTTTCCATCAGAATCTGTAAAAGTTGAACCATCAACACTTAAAGATTGATTTGAGTAAATGCCGCCTCCCCAGTCCGCATCAGTATTGCTGAAATTACAGTTTGTTACTTCCGTAATGTTTGAAGTAAATATAGCTCCGCCGGTTTCTTTAGCGGTTAAATCCTTAAATGTAGAATCTTTAACTGTCATATCGGCCTGAGTACATATTGCTGAGCCAGATTTTGAATTTGAATTAGTAAAAGTTGAATTGGTGACATTTAACTCACTGTTTGTGAAAATGCCTGCCCCAAATTGGGCATTATTTGCTTTAAAAGTACAATTTGATACTGTTAATGGAGTATCATTACCATTAAATATGGCTCCACCATCTTTTGAGCTTGAATTTCCGTTGACAAAATTAAGATTTGTGATTGTAACGTTTTTTCCCGTTATATTAAATATTCTGGACTGGCCGGCCCCGTCAATTGTGTGGCCATTACCGTTTATTACAATATCACTTTTGTTTATTAAAATTCCCTCATTCAATTCATAATCGCTTGAATTGTCAAATTTATAATCTTTCGTTATTTCCACACTATTTCCACTTCCGTCAATTTCATTTTGGAGAGTTTCAAAGTTGTCTCCAGATGAAACGACATTAAAGGATATGATTACACCAATAAGCAATACACACAGTATAGCTATGGCAATAAGAATTACATTTTTATTAATTTTTATCCCCCACAAATATTTTTAACAGATATTCCATGTTATTATTATATAATTTTTTTTATAATAAATATTTTCATACAAAATAAAAAATTTATTGATAAAACTTGAAAATTATTCATTTTGGATTTTAAAAAAAAAAGAAAAGGATTAATTTAATTAATCCTTGATTGTAATTGTATTTGCAATAGCCATGCCGTCATATGCTGAAGTAATGATGTACTTACCTGCCATCAGATTAATGTTTAGCTGGGCTATACCTTCAGAGTTTGTGTTTCTTGTGTAGAATACTCCATTAACGTTAAAAGTTACTTTAGCTTTAGCCAGAGGTTTTCCCTGACCGTCCAATACAGTTGCATTGAATGTTGAACCATCCTTGTATTTCATTTCCAGGTCGGCTGCAATTAATGTAGGCAACACTGTGATGTTATATGACATCATAAGACCTGTCAACGGATCAATAGCTGTCAGGACGTATTCTCCAGGAAGCAGGTTAATGTTCAGTTTTGCAGTTCCGTTTACATCAGTTGTACGGTTGTAGAAAACACCATTGATGTTCATGGTAATGTTTTTACCGACTACTGGTTTGCCTTTACCATCAATTAATGAAATGTAGAACTGTGAAGCGTTTCTATAGTATTTAACAAGATTTTCAGCCATTAATGTAGGCAATACCGTGATGTTATTTTCAACTGTTGTGCTGTTGAATGTTGTTTTGATAGTGTAGTTGCCCGGGTTAAGGTTGATTGCCATTACGGCGGTTCCGTTTTCATCACTAACTCTGGTGTAATTTTTGCCGTTGATTTCAAAGGTTACGGTTTTGTTGGCAACACCTATATTAGCTACAAAATCGGAAGCGTTTTTATAGACTTTAACCAAATTGTCAGTATAAATATCTAAATCTTTAGTATATGCTTTTATAAAAGCGACTTTACGCAGATTGAGGAAATCATGCCATGTATCATTTTCATAGATAAAGGTCATATTTTCATCATAATGGACTCTTGTATCATCATAATCAATGAAAGGAACAGATTTTGAAGTTATTTGTACATAAAATTCATCTCCTTTCTTAATTGGTATATATTCATCTAATTTAATTGTATGGAATCCTAAAAACGGAGATGTTCCATTTTGAGTCAATCTCAATTTATTATTTACGTATATGCTAACGGTATAATTGATATCCTCACTTTCAAAGAATGTTCCAACAGCTGCAATTTCTTCATTTCCTAAAGCTGTAAATTTATTGGCATAAGTATCGGTTTTATTATAAAATTCACCGTACCATGTAATGGCATGCTGATAGTTTGTATCGTATACTTCCGTATTTTCAAATAATATTGCCATAAATTCGTTGTCTGTAGTATTTGATATGCAGAATGTTTTATCATAGTATGATACATAGAAGTAGCCATTATCACCCCATTCTGTTCCCCAACTGTTTTTACAAATCCAGGCTCCATCGCCTTCAGGTTGCAGATAGAAATTGTTCTTGGAGAAATTGTCATCCCATCCGACTACAGATATCTCATGGTTTGGTTTAGTAGTTACATTACAGTACTGTGAATATGTTTTAGGATAATAATAAGGATTTTCCTCATTAAATGAACTTTGTGCATAGATATTTGCATCTAATGAACCGAATGCAAGAATTGCAGATTTAACATCCGAAATATTATCATTTGGAATAAACATGATGTCTTGAACATGAACACATTCATCAGATCTTAGTACAGGTGAAAGCTTTCCAAGTTCATCGTATGAATCATAATCTTTTGGAAATGCTCCAAGCCAGCTTACTAAATATGATGCAGCGAAAGTGTTGGTTCCGGATTCAGGAAATGTAGAATATCCGTATTTGGAGTATTTCAACATTGTATTTTGCATGTTATTTTCTGAAAAATCAGCTTTTAGTCCCGTTGCTTTTAATAATGCGGATTCTAATGCACCAGTTGGACCAAATGTCCAGCAGGCACCCATCCTACCCTGATCTTTGACCGGTGAAGCCCATCCCCAATCACGTAAATCAAATTTGGATGGGAGATCAGTAACATTTATAGTATTATTTATAGATTCAAGTTCAATACCCGTTTGGGAAATAACTGTTTCGAAAAATGTATTGTTCAGAGATATATTGTCATTGTTATATTTATTATCCGTTAACCTATACCTAATTGGAAAATCAGAATATATTGCATTTGAATTGTTGAAAAATGTGGTATCAGCAATATTAAAATTTGAATCCAATAGATATATTCCGTTACCTACTTCTGCAATGTTATTTGTAAATATACAATCAAACAAATTTAATGTAACAAAATCAGCATATATTCCTCCACCATAAGTTGTATAATCATCATATAAACGAACAGCATTTGAATTGAAAGTAGAACAAGTGATATCAGCTGTAACAAATGAAAGATATAGAGCGCCACCATTATATGCTGCATTATTTGAAGTGAATGTTGTGTTTGTCATGACTAAATTCCCTGAAAGCTGAACGTAAGCTCCACCAAATTCAGAAGCACAATTGGTGAACTGAGAATTAATAATCATAACTTTTCCATGATATGGAAGGCTACTACCGACGACATCGACGAATATAGCCCCACCATCTTTCTCAGATCCAACATTAACAAATGTATCATTTATTAAAAGTAAACTAGTAGAATTGAAGTTTTTAAATCCTATTGCTCCTGCAGTCTTTTTTGCAGTCAAATTTATAAAATCACAATTGAAAACTCCCAAAGTACTGTTGTCACCATAAACTACAGTGGAATAGTTTGACTTGATATTTGAAAAAGTTGTATTATCAAGTAGTGCACAGCCGGAACTCAAATAAATTAAACCCCATCCCAGTATTTCATCACTTATAAAAGTCCCATTAGATAGAGTAAAATCCTCATTTTCTTCACAATAAATTGCTTCACCAGATTCGGCACGATTGTTTATGAATTTATCATTTTTACTTGTGTGGTTTGCCGTATTTACAATAGCACCACCAAAGGAACCGGCAGTATTGTTTGAAAAAGTAACATTGGTCGTTGTTAAATTATTTGTGGCAATAAATACAGCGCCACCAGTAGTATTTGCCCAGTTGTTTGAAAATATTGTATTGGATATATTAGTGTCCATATCTATTTTAACTGCTCCGCCCTTTTGAGCCTTGTTTTTGTTGAATACGGAATTGGTTATTGTAGTTGTTGATGTAATTGAAATTGCTCCACCGCTTTCTTCTGCTATGTTGCTGTTGAATGTGGAATTTTTTATTTCAGCTTGTGACAAAACTGCAATTGCTCCACCGTTTTCAGCCATGTTGGCGTTGAATACGGAATCGGTTATTGTAGTTTCATCATTCAGATATATTGCTCCACCAGTTGATCCTTGGTTATTGTTGAATATTGCATTGTTTATTGTAGTTTCTCCCCTTATAATGATTGCTCCACCATCTTCAGCTTTGTTATCAGCGAATAGAGCATCATTTATTGTTAAATTTCCACCTACAAATACTGCTCCACCTCTTAGAGCAGCATTGTTGTAGAAGTTTACATTGTTTAGAGTAAGTGAACCTAATACAAATATTGCTCCTCCGGATTTCTCAGACCTGTTTCCATTAATAAAATTAAGGTTGGAAATCGTAACGTTATTTCCTGAAATGACAAATATTCTTGATTGGAAATCCCCGTCAAGAGTATGGCCTCCACCGTTCAGGACAAAATTATCCCGACTAATATTTATTCCAATTTCATTATCAGTTTCATTGTTGAAGGTATAATCCTTAGTTAACTCTAAAACCATACCTGCATTTTTTATTTCTCCCTCTAAGTCAGTGAATGACGATTCACCGGCCGTATAAATTTCATCATGTGCGATTTGCAAATTATCTTGACCATCATCGCTTATAACCACATCATCAACATTGTCTGCTGCACAGACAGCCCCCAGAGACATGATTAAAACAAGAATGACAATCATAATCTTTAAAACATCCATAATCATCACAATTATAACATATGTGAAGAATATTATTTAAGCTATTTGAATATTTTATATTTTAATGTCAAATTATGTTTAAATTATATGTTTAAATTATATGTTTAAATTATATGTTTAAATTATATGTTTAAATTATATGTTTAAATTATATGTTTAAAAAGATGAAAAAAGAAAAAGAAGAAGAAAAACTTGTTATAATTAGGATTGGAATTCCAAAAAAATGTCAAAATTAAGAAAACGAACATTCACGACCATACTAGGTGTTTTTAAACCGATATGAATTTAGAAAATCAACAAAATTTTGAAGGATTCTGTTATTAATGGAAGAATAGCTGGATTGATTTTCAAAAATGTAATCTCCAACATATAGCTTGTCCGGGTTTTCGGGAATTGCTGATGGAGGATAGAAATCATTATTAAAATAGAAATAGTTAACAAGTTCTGAAGTGTTCAAACCGACATTATGCCCGTTGTCATTAGTCACATAAACATTTACACCATATCTTTTCCCATTATCAGTATCCTGAAGCTTATAATCATAGGAATAAAGATTACGCCTATTTGTACCTGAATCCTCATAAGAACAGATTTTAACAATAGCATCAACAGGGTCCGTTGAATAATTAGTATAGGTTCCTCCCTTAAAGCCGTAATACTCATTCGGAATAACTAAAAATTCACCGGGGCTTAACTTACCTTCCAAAACAGTTTCATTATAAACAACAGCGTATCTTCCATCAGGAGCCTTGATGAAAAAATGGCCATAACCGTAATTGTTAAAGATTTTTTGAATCTTGGCGAGGGAATCTGATGAAATATTTTTGGAAGAAAGCATTTCACAGGCAATATTCTCCATATCCCTTGTTTCAGTGTCATTTGAAGAATCTCCACCATGACTTGCAATCCATCCATCTTCAGTAATCATTGCATGAATAAAATGGGAATCCGGAGCCTCTATCTCCTGTACAATAATTTCCTGATTATTCAATTTATCATTATGTATAACCACTCCGTCATCACCTAATTCAGCATCTTGTCTAAAAGCGAAAACGGTTTCATCCTTTTCCTGAATAGCAAATGAACAGCATTGAAAATGTGATTCATTGAAATCTGAATTGAAATCAGCCTCACTTACATCGCTTGCACATATTGCCACCCCAGACAGACAAACAATCAAACATACAAATAGGAATATTTTCTTGAAAATCATATAATGCCACAGTTTATTTCACTAATAAGATTTTATTTAATTTGTTATATAACCTTTCCTAAAACTGAAAATGCTTTGCAAATATGTTTGGATTATGATTAACTTTTCGGCTTTTTTAAGAGGTTTTCAAAAAGATAAATTGAATTTAAACAGTGAAAATGAGAGTCATTTAAAAATAAGCAATATTCTTGTGATAAAGAGATTCTATTTAAAAAAAAGACTGTTGATTAACAAAATATACAATATAAATAAATTTAAAAAATATTATATAAAATTTAAAAATCCGTTTTAAACGAGTTAATACTCGAACAGATTTAAGCTCCAGATAACTTTAATATGGTGGAAAAATCATATTTTTACCTCCAATTTTTTCGGGATAATACTTTCCCATTGCTACTTATAACTTTAAACAAGAAAGTATATAAATATTTTCGAATGTAAGTACTTACTTGCATCATGAAATTAAAAAATAAGAGCAATTAATTCTTAAAAATAATTTTTGGATGATATTGCCAATATATTGTACTAACATTTTGATGTTAGGAATATTCTGAGAATCGGAGATTTTGGCTTAATCTTGAAACATTCTTGAACAATCCAATACTGAGGATTATCAATCAAAATTACAATAACATTAAGAGCATATATAATGAAAAATACATTATGATACAACATATAATGAAAAATTAATTATATATCATACGTTTTATACAAATTGTTCGATTTTTCACATGCTTCTAAAAGAACAATTCAAAAATTTTGTGCAGAAAGTTCAATGAGAAAAGAAAAAGATACGTATAATTCTACAAGAAATCATTCCATATTTCCACAGGTTTAATCAGTCCTTTTCCATCAACCATTCCACCCTGCAAGATATTTTTAGCCACCTATCTGATGTCAATTTTCTTGCCCATAAAATTAAAGTTAATTTTTGCTCTTGAGGTAAGTTATTTTCTTTATCAATAAGCACAATATTAACATTAGTTTTATCAATCCTGTTTTTCAAAATACCTAAAGTATATCCATCAAGTTTAACTGCATATCTTACATTAGCTATTGTCTTATTAATTACTGGTGGAAGCACATCCATTAGATCAAGGCTAGTATTAATTCTATCAGTTCTAGCTTGTCTTCATCTCACCTCAATAATTACGCTCAGTATTGTACTGTTCTACACAATTGTTTAGTAATCTAGTTTTTATAATAGATATAAGTCCCATAATAATCATTTCCAATAATAATGCTTCACTTAAATATATTTTTTTATATATAAAATAAGAAATAAACAATTTGGTAATAAAAGTAAATAAAAATAAGATTAAAAATCAATGAATTTTTTAATCGTTTTTAATTTCTGTTAATTATAATTTTATCATAAATTAATTAATTGACAGATAAATATATATATAACA
>NZ_JAZTXC010000009.1:0-2358 GCF_045636185.1 Methanobrevibacter sp.
GGTAAAAGATGGCATGCTCTTAAAGCTAAAGGTAAAAAATGTATGACTGTTAGAGGAGTAGCAATGAACGCAGTAGATCACCCTCACGGGGGAGGTAACAGACAACATCCTGGTCGTCCTACTACTATTTCAAGACATGCACCACCGGGAAGAAAAGTTGGTTCAATTGCAGCTAGAAGAACTGGATTAAAAAGATAGATAGAGGGTGTTTCATTGGCAAGAAAAGTATTTAAATATAAAGGTTATACTCTTGAAGAATTACAAGAAATGTCTTTAGAGGAAGTTATGAAATTATATCCTGCAAGACAAAGAAGATCTTTAAAAAGAGGATTCTTACCAAGACAACAAAAAGTTTTGGATAAAATGAGAAAATTGAATAAAGAAGGAACTAAAGATGGTCGTCCTGTAGTTGTAAGGACCCATTGTAGAGACATGATTGTTTTACCTGAAATGGTTGGAACCACTTTCGGTATTTATGATGGTCATAACTTTGTAGAAGTAAAAATTACTCCTGAAATGTTAGGTCATTACTTTGGTGAATATGCACCAACTAGACAAAGAGTTCAACATGGGGACCCTGGTATGGGAGCTACAAGATCATCAATGTTTGTACCACTTAAATAAGGAGATTAGATCATGGCTAATAATAAATATGCTTATAATAAAGATGTTGACGAAGCAAAAACTGCACGTGCTATGGCAAAATCTCTCAAGATTTCCCCAAAACACTGTGTTGAAATTTGTAACGCAATAAGAGGAATGGAAGTAGCTAAAGCTAAAACTTATTTAGAAGATGTTATTGAAATGAAAAAATCTGTTCCTTTCAAAAGACACAACAGAGGTGTCGGACACAGGAAAGGACAAGAAGGATGGGCTAGTGGTAGATACCCTGTAAAAGCAGCAGAACAAGTATTAAAAGTTTTAGAAAATGCTGAAGCTAATGCTGAATACAAAGGTATGGATACTGAAAAGTTATTCATTGATCATATTTCAAGCCACAGAGGTATTATTATTAGAGGTTACATCCCTAGAGCATTCGGTAGAATGACTCCGTTCAATACACCTACAACTCACATTCAAATAGTTTTACAGGAGGCTAACTAATGATAGAAAAAGATTTTGTCACAGAGGGCCTTAGAAGAACCAGAATTGACGAATACTTAGAAAAAGAACTTGAAAGAGCAGGATACGGTGGTATGGATGTTCAAATTACTCCTTTAGGTACTATGGTTATCGTTTATGCTGAAAGACCAGGTATGGTTATTGGTAGAGGAGGAAAAAATGTTAGATCTATTACCAACACTCTTAAAAACGAATTTGGATTAGACAATCCTCAAATCGAAGTTAAAGAAGTTGCTGTTCCTGAACTTAACCCTAAAATCATGGCTTATAAAATAGCTAACATGTTACAAAGAGGTATGCACTTCAGAAGAGTTGCTTACTCCACTATTCGTAGAATTATGGGAGCAGGAGCTCAGGGTGTAGAAGTTACTATTTCTGGTAAAATCAGAGGTTCAAGATCTGCTGTAGCTAAATTCGTTGAAGGATACATTAAAAAATGTGGTGAACCTTCAATCAGATTAGTTGAAGAAGGTTTTGCAACCGTTCAATTAAAACCTGGTGTATTAGGTATTTATGTAAGAATTATGCCTCCAGAAACTGTATTACCTGATTCCGTTGAAATTCTTCCTCCAAAAATAATCATCGAAGAAGATGATGGTGAAGTTATTGAAGAAGAAATCGATGTTGAAACCGAAGAAATCATCGAAGAGGAAGAAATCGTCGAAGAAATCGAAGATTTAGAGGAATTAGAAGAAGTTGTGGAAGAAGTTGTCGAAGAAGAAGCTACTGAAGAAGTAGAAGAAGATGATAGTTAAATATTAAATTTAATTATCTTAAAAGAGTTGGAACAATGGCGATTTTAAGAAGTAAAGAAATTTGGGACATGGAAGTTGATGAGATTCAAGAAAAATTAGTTGAACTCAGAACTGAATTATCCAAAAATGTTTCTAAAAGTGCAGCTGCCGGGGTTAATGAAAACCCTGGAAAAATTAGAGAATTAAAAAGAACAATTGCTCGTGTTCTTACAATATTGAATGAAAAACAGAAGGAGAATTAAATGTCAAAAATCTGTGATGTATGTGGGCTTCCTGAGGAACTTTGTGTTTGTGAAGAAATTAGACGTGAAGTTCAAGCTGTAAAAGTTTTTACAGTTAGAAGAAGATTTGGAAAACTCATGACTATTATCGAAGGTATCGATGAACATGAAATTGATATCAAAGATCTTACTAAGACTCTTAAAGCAAAATGTGCTTGTGGTGGAACCGCTAAGAATAGCCAAATAGAACTTCAAGGTGA
>NZ_JAZTXC010000010.1:0-10236 GCF_045636185.1 Methanobrevibacter sp.
TTATTTTATTGTATGGTTGTCTAATAAATTTATTGATATAATTAATTATATTCGATTTTTTTTTAAAAAAGTGAAAACTATTAAATATAAGAAAATACATAAAAATTATTGTCGTATCAAAATAATTAATTTGATAGTCAAATTGGAGGAATAATTTTGTCATACGTAGATGAAGTAATTGAAACTATTATTGAACAAAACCCTTCAGAACCAGAATTCCATCAAGCTGTACGCGAAGTATTGGAATCTTTAAGGGTTGTTATTGAAGAAAATGAAGAAGAATTTAAGAAAGATGCACTTCTTGAAAGATTAACAAATCCAGAAAGACAATTCAAATTCCGTGTCCCATGGACTGATGACAACGGACAAGTACATGTTAACACTGGGTACCGTGTCCAATTCAACTCAGCTATTGGGCCATACAAAGGAGGATTACGTTTCCACCCTTCAGTAAACTTAGGTATCATCAAATTTTTAGGATTTGAACAAATTTTCAAAAACTCCTTAACCGGACTTCCAATTGGTGGAGGAAAAGGTGGATCAGACTTCGATCCAAAAGGAAAATCTGACAGGGAAATCATGGCATTCTGTCAAAGTTTCATGACTGAATTATGCAAATACATTGGTGCTGATACTGATGTGCCTGCAGGAGATATCGGTGTAGGTGGTCGTGAAATTGGATTCTTATTCGGTCAATACAAAAGAATCAGAGGATTATACGAAGGCGTATTAACTGGTAAAGGATTATCCTTCGGAGGGTCTCTTGCAAGAACCGAAGCAACAGGATATGGATTATTATACTTTACAAACGCAATGTTAAAAGCAAACGATATTGATATTAATGGAAAAACCATTGCAGTATCTGGTGCAGGTAACGTTGCAATTTATGCTATCCAAAAAGCTCAACAATTAGGTGGTAAACCTGTAACCTGTTCCGATTCAACTGGTTGGATTTATGATCCAGAAGGAATCGATGTAGAATTATTAAAAGAAGTAAAAGAAGTAAGACGTGAAAGATTAACTGCATATGCTGAAGCAAGACCTTCTGCTGAATACCATGAAGGTAAAGGTGTATGGACAGTTAAATGTGACATCGCATTACCATGTGCTACTCAAAACGAATTACAATTAGAAGATGCTAAAACCTTAGTTGAAAATGGTGTTTTAGCAGTTGCTGAAGGAGCAAACATGCCAACCACTATTGAAGCAACCGAATACTTACAAGAAAACGATGTATTATTCGCACCAGGTAAAGCTTCCAATGCTGGTGGAGTAGCTACTTCCGCTTTAGAAATGTCACAAAACTCACAAAGATTAGCTTGGACCTTTGATGAAGTTGATTCAAAACTCCAAACTATTATGGAAAACATCTTTGCTGATGCTGCTGATGCTGCTGATGAATATGATTTAGGTAAAAACTATGTGGCAGGAGCAAATATTGCAGGATTCAAAAAAGTTGTTGACGCAATGAACGCACAAGGAATCGTTTAGATTTCCTTGACTTTTTTCTTTTTTTTTAATTGTTTTAATACCATTACCTAATATTATTAATGCTATTTCAGCAGTGATTCAGATTCACAATTATTCATATCTGGAAGTTAATATATTAAACAAAAGTAAAAACTTTTTTAAAAATTAGAATAAAATCACATATACTTATGTTTAATATATATTAGTATTAATTAAATATATAATATAAAAGAGGAAATATCATGTTCAGGAAATTTTTTGAAAATAAGGCAGGTATTTTTATTTTTTCATTTGCTCTAGGTGCAATTTTTTATATTTTATTTGTTATTCTTGGAGTCGGTGGAAAAATTTATATTTCTGATGTGGCGTTATCTCCTATTTTAGGTTTGATGTTTGGTCCTATTGGAGGTTTAGGCCAATCCCTTGCTTCATTCATTTTAGATGTTTATACTGGACATGATGTTTTTATTTCATTTTTGGATAGTTTAGGTTTACTTTTCATTTCAGTATTGTCTTATAAACTGTGGTATTCCATTTTTAAAGGTGAAAAGTTAAGCTGGCCACGTCTGAATTCATCTTATAATATTTTAAAGTTTATTATAATAATGGCTATTGCGGCATGTGTCTATCAGTTATGGGTAGGTTTTCTATTCAAGTTATCTTTTTCCGCCATGTCCCAATTATACTATGAGTTTGACTTCATCAATAGATTTATTTATGGATTTTACTTTTTCAATTATTCAATAATTTATGGTTTTTTGCTTATCAGTATTTTTAACTTTTTTAAAGTTCCGTTTTACATGCCATTAAAAAAGAATCCCTTTGGAAATATCAATTCCAGTTATTTCATCGTGTTTTTTATATTTATCGCAGTTTATGCTATTATTTCCTTTGTTTTGGATTTCGATTGGCATGTTAAAGCAGTTGCAGTAATTTTAATGCTCTTTTCTTTAATAATATATCTTATCAATTCCATAGATGTTGATTTGAATTTAACTCGTGAAAATTATTCTGTTATTGAAAAAATCATTTTTGTTTTTATAGCTATCATTTGCCTGTTCATAATCAATCTTTTCGATGATATAATGTTTAGTTTAGAAAATCTTTCGACTTTTGGATTTAATGTAAATACTGTTTCATCAATAGGCATGACTATATCAATAATCACTATACTTTTTTTAGTCCGGATTCACATTAGGACTGTTGAAAAAATTTTAACAAATCCTATTAATGAATTGACTGATGCAGTAAATGAATATGCCTCCAATAAAACAGGTATTGATCAGAACAGTTTCAACTTGAAATTCAAAAAATATTTAAAAAATGATGATGATATTTCCAGATTATTAAAATCATTTATACAATTGAGTAAAAATATTAAAAGTAGCCTTGACGAGATTAGATCCACCACCATAGAAAAGGAAAGATTCGAAACTGAATTTGATGTAGCCAGTAAAATTCAGGCGAATATGCTTCCAACTAATTTTGAAGAGTTTTCAGCAGGAAGAGGTTTTGAAATTTACGCATATATGAATCCTGCCCGTGAAGTTGGAGGGGATTTCTATGATTATTTTGACATAGATGATGAAAATATCTCTTTTCTAATAGGTGATGTGAGTGGTAAGGGGATTCCTGCAACATTGTTCATGGTCAAAACAATGCATTTGATGAAAAATCATTCCCATTTCCATGATGACCTTTCGGATGTTGTTTCTATTGTCAATGACTTGTCCTGTCAGAGAAATGATAAAGATCTCTTTGTCACTTCATGGGTGGGTAAGTTAAATTTAAAATCCGGTGAGATTTCTTATGTTAATGCTGGCCATAATCCTCCGTTGATAAGGCAGAACAATGGTGATTTTGAGTATTTGAAGGAGCGTGCAAATTTAGTTCTTGGAGGAATAGGGGGCATTCCATACACTGCGAAAACTTTAAATTTCAAGCCGGGTGATATGATATTTTTATATACTGATGGCATTACTGAAGCCAACAATAATTATCATGGATTTTACGGTGATGATCGTTTAAGAGAAATCTTAAATAAATTTAAGGATGAAAGTTTAAGTACAATTATAACAGAAATTAAAGAGGATGTAGGTAGGTTCTGTGATAATCCGGATCAGTTTGATGATGAAACTATGATAATTTTAAGGTATACCGGAGGTCAGAATGATGCTTAAATTTAATGAGCTCATCAAATCAAGAAAATTCATTTTTTTATTTTCTGCAGCCGTAAACATTGTATTCATAATACTTTTCGGATTTATTTTCGATCTTAATAATTATCATGCTGATTTAATATTTGTTCCTGCATTAGGACTGTTATTTGGCCCTTATGCTGTTTTAGGATGTTGTGCAGTTCAAATTCTATATTTGCTATCTACAAGTCCTATGGAATATATTCCTATACTTTTAATAAATGTGATAGTTGTTTTTATCTCAGGTACTCTTGTCTGGAAGTTATGGTATTCAGTTTTAAATAAATATGGTTATGACACTCCAAATTTAAGTAAATCATATAATTTCCTAAAATTTTTCCTGATATTTGCATTACTTTTTGTTTTTTTATATTTCCTGTCTCAGTTCACTAGTAATTATTTGAAATGGGAGGTATATGGGAGTATTGTATGGTTAGGTTTGTTCATTGCACTGATTGCATTGTATTCATGTAACTATTTAAAAATACCTCTATATTCTCCAAAAATTCAATTTAGGGAAATTTTGCCAAGGAAAATATTTGACATTGCTTTAATCTTGTCACTAATAGTTGGAGCATTATACTATTTGAAGATTATAACTTTCAATCCGACATTATTGATATTTATTTGTGTGGTAATGTTTTTATTAAAACCATATGATGAGGATGTTTTCAATATTAAGAATGAAATTGGAATCAACATTGCATATAAATTAATCTTTTCACTGTTTTTGGTTATTGTTGCATTCATTGTTGTAATTTCTTTAATTACATTTTTGGTCTCTTTTGATGATTTTTATTTTTATGTGTATCTTTCGTTCTTTTTGATTGTTGACTACATTCCTGATATTATACTGTTATTTGTAGTTCCTGCATATGTTTACATGTTTTTAATGGAAAGATATATAACTAATCCAATCAATAAGATTTCATCTTCATTATCTGAGGACATTAAATCCTATGAGGATTATGGTAACTTAAAAGATACTTTAAATTCTATTTCTACTACCAATGAAATAAAAACATTGGCTGATTCATTAGTGGATATGGAAAATGATTTGATGGAATACACTGATGAGGTGGTGAAGGTCACTGCAGCTAACGAAAGATATAAAACTGAATTGGAATTTGCTGAAAGCATCCAGTCTGCTATGATTCCCGGTGATTTTGACAGTTTTTGCGAGGGTAAAAACTTTAAAATAAGTGGTTTGATGAAGCCTGCCCGTGAAATTTGCGGTGATTTTTACGACTATTTCCAAATTGATGATGACAACGTTGTATTTGTAATCGGGGATGTTGACGGTAAGGGAATACCTGCCTCATTGATAATGGTTAAGGTAATGACTCTAATTCAGGATTATGCAAAATATGTGGAAGATTTGTCTGAAGTGTGCTTTGAAGTGAATAATCTGTTGTGTGATGATGATTATAGCAAGTTGCCTGTTAATTGCTGGATGGCTAAATTCAATATTAAAACCAATGAATTGAGTTTTGTTAATGCAGAATATAATATGCCTTTAATTAAAAGTGTCAATGGAAACTTTGAATTTTTAGATTCTCTTTCAGATTCGGCTTTAGCCAGAGTTAAAGATGCAAAATATAGTTTAAATTCAATTCAATTAAACCCTGGTGATGAAATTTTCTTATATGCTGACGGTGTCAGTGAAGCAAAAGATTGCAATGATATGTATTATGGTGAAGACAGGCTGGCAGATGTTTTAAACGCTTATTCCAATGATGATTTGGATAAAGTAATAAATCATGTTAAAACGGATTTAGATGATTTCTACAAAGACAGCGAACAAAATGACGACATTACAATGTTCATGATTAAGATTTTGGATGGGTAGATATTATTCCTCCTCCAGTCTATAATTAATAATTTAGTTATAAAAGTAAGAGTAATTCCTACTAATAACTAAATTCAATAGAAATGATGGAATTGGTATCAGAAGATTCTAAAGTTCCATCTATCTGTTTTATTAATTGCTCAAATAAAATTGTACTTCTGCTTGATTCAGATATTGTTTCTTTAATGCCTGAGCCATTATCTGAATAAGTCAATAAACATTTTTCTCCGATTTTTTCAAGATTGAAACTTATCTGTTTTTCTGAATCATCTTCAAATGAAAACTTGATTGACAGATTAATCATTTCATTAATGAGGAACATTAAGTGAAACATTTTTTTAGGATGTATATAAAAATCTGTCTTAATTTCATTTGAAAATCTTATATTGAATTTGGAGTAATATTCATTAAGGATTTTAATAAAATCTTCAAAAAATCCCTTGATACTAATATAATTTTTATCATCGTCCGTATCATACATCATATTCTGTATGGCGGATATTGATGCAATTGAAACGCATGATGAATTGATAATTTCATCATTGTCTACTCCAAATCTTCCTTGTAACTTGATAAATGCCAATAATGCTTGTAAATCATTATTTATCCTGTGATTATATTCTTTTAATAATGACCTTTTTTCATCGGGATTTAAATTACTATTTTCCATTTTCAACACCGGTCGTTATATATTCCACTCGATACTTTGATTGTTCATTAATCTGTTAAATGTTGAAGTGTACCAGTTGTATTTGAAATTTTCCATATTTGCCATCATGTCCTCTACACGATCGTCAATTTCTTTTGTAAAGCTTTGATTGTGATAATCGGTTGTGGTAAAGTAATGAATTTCAATACAATAGTTTTTATCCTGTTTGGTAAAGATGTATACCACTCCCATATGGTCATAGGTTGTATTTGTATTTCTGGAAGGATTTGTATAGTATTCTCTTGTAACATTTTTACCTCCTAACTGGATAACCTCACTTTTTACGGGCCTATATCCACCATCCTCTAAAGATGCTAATCTCATTCGGGAGTGGGGTCCCATATAGTCTTCAGGCCAGTCATCCCATGCATCAAAAATTACATAACCGTTAGTCATTGCATTTCCGCTTTTCCCGGTCATGTTCATTTCGTCAGTCGTATTCCAGGCATCAGGTACCACATAACCCGAATCACTAAATTGAATTGTTTTATCTGTGTGGTAACTTAAAAAGTTGTTAATGGAACCTAGGTTTATTATAAGTGTAAATAATACTATTATTAAGATAATATAAGCTATTTTTTCTCTAATTATCATATATTTCACCTTAATCTATTCAGTTTCTATTTCACCAATCGGAATATCTTCATCAACTACTTCAGCGCCTTCATCATCACCAGTATGTACTGTTTTAGCCCAGGTTCTTTCTTTTCTTGTTAACATCTGATATGATGTAATGAAGAATAATGGAATTAAATGGAAACTATAGAGCCAATAACCAAAAACACCATAAATAAGTGGGAAAAAGCCTATTTTATCTCTGGATAAGGTGATTACTGCTCCTGGGAAGAAACCGAATGCTGAAATAATTCCGATAAGTAAAGGTGCATCCATTCTCATTATTGTGGTCTGGCCTAATATGAACCATCCAATAAGATTAACTGCAAAGACAATGAAACCGAAGAACACCAACATATTCAAGCCATAGAATGCTACATGTTCCAGAACACCGAACATTCTAAAAACAGGCATTGGGGACCTGATAATTTTTGTTCCATATATGAATAATGTTTCAAAGTTACCAATAGCCCAACGGGCTCTTTGACGGAATAATTGTCTCCAAGTTGGAACCGCTTCTTGATAAACCCATGTTTCACCACAGTAACGAATTGCATTACCTTCAATCATTAATTTAACACTTAAATTTAAATCTTCAGTAATTGCAAAACCGTCCCAACCTCCACCACCATAAATTGCATCTTTTTTTACAAGCTGTCCGTTTCCACCTAAAAATCCTGCCTTTCCCAATATGTCTTTAGCACGAACGATATTACCGAATCCGGCTAATTCAACATGTTGCATATAGGTAAGCCAGTTTTCATCTTTATTATACATCTTAATACGGGATTGAACACCTTGAACCTCTGGATCGTTCAAATAAGGTATAATAATGCTGAGGAAATCAGGGTCTACTCTTGCATCGGCATCGAATACCGCAACAACTTCCCCTTTAGAAATTTCAAGAGCATCATTCAATACAAATCCTTTACCCTTACCTGAACGTGGCGGGACACGTGTAATAATTTTCAAGTGAGGGAATTTATCTTTTAATTTAGCTAATTCTTCACCGGTTCTATCTTCGGACCCATCATTACAAACAATAAGTTCAAAATTAACTTCTCCATTGTAATAGTAGTCAATTGATGCTAAACTTGTTGCAGTTTCTGCAATGGTATGCTCTTCATTGTGAGCAGGAACTATCAATGTCACAAATGGAGGAACATCCCATTCCTCAACAGGGTCTTGCTTTTTAAGACTTACTAGAGCTAAAAATACCATTATTGCAGAAGGAATAAGTAAAACCCATTGTAGCCAAGTAACATTGCGGTGGTATATACTTGCAATGATTAAAGCTATACTTGCAATTAAAATGATACCTATATCTGTTTTTTCAATAATGAGCTCTGTATTCTTTTCAGAAACTTTATTTTCGGTTTTAATAATCGTTTTGACATCTTCTTCGTGTTTTCTAAGAACCATACCTATGGTCAATTCTAAATCTTTATTTGAATATGGTTTAGATAAATAACCATATGGTGCAGTTTTCAGTGCTTCAAATGCAGTTAAATCGTCTGTATTCGCAGTTAAAAAGATTATTGGAATTCCTATTTCACTAATCTCATCAGCTGCTTCTATACCACTCATTTTTCCTTTTAAATTTATATCCATCAATACAATATCTGGATATATTTCATTACATTTTTCAATCGCTTCAGGTCCATTATCAATAGTTTCCGGAACTTCGTAACCCAAGTCTTCCAAATCATATTTCAGGTTTAATGCAGTTATTGCTTCATCTTCAACAACGATGATTTTTATTTTGGATTGCGGATCCTTATCCTCATAATGTTTTATAGCAGTGTTTGATAATTTATATTCGTCTTTAGCTTTTTGCTGTAAATCATTATACTGGATATAGTTTTGATAATCTACTTTTTCATCGGATTCTATCAGATTTGTTTCTCCGCTTTCGAGTTCTAAAACATCGCCTTCAGGTTTATTTTTTTCTTTAGCTATTCCTCTAGCTTCATTGATTTTTTCAGATTCAACTGACTGACGGTTAATAGCTAAAGCAACATTTTTAGATAGTGTGTTGATATCATATGGTTTTGGAATGAATGCTGATGCTGGGGATGTAGATGTGGCTTCATTAAATGTAATGTCATCAGTGTTTGCAGTTAAATAAATAACTGCTAAATCTAATGCCAAAATCTTTTTAGCGGCTTGAATACCATTCACATCTCCTTTAAGATTAATATCCATAACGGTTAAATCTGGACGGTATTCGACAGCTTTATCAATTGCATCATCACCAGTATCTACAATATCTATTACTTCATAACCCAAATCCTCTAAATCATATTTTAGGTTTAATGCGATAATAGATTCATCTTCAACTATTAAAATGGACTTTGAATTGATTTCATTATCTTCAGGAGCCATATTTTCCCTCATTGCCATATTATCCAATCACTCAAATATGCGCTGGTGATTGTTTATAAAACTTTTCATAGTTTATTTATTATTTCTTTTATATACTACATATTTATTTTGTTTTTGTATTAAACTTGATTTGATTATTGTGTAATTTGTTTTAACTTCATGGATTATAAGTCGTGGATGAATTGCACACAAAGGGAATTTTTTAATGGTGATGTGAATTTTTTCTGAAAATCATCTTTCAGATATCAAAGATTATTGTAGGCCCTAGTAAAAGGATAACTAGGGTATTTTAAAAAAGTTGGAATTTGAACTGCATGAATTCCACAAATTAGAGCAGTTCAATCAATTAATGAAGGAGGATAATTTTTCTTCAAATTCTCCTTTTTTAACTTCTTTTGTTGTAAGTTCTAATGTTTTTTGAGGTGCTTTTCCAACATAGTCTTGCATTTGTTTGAAAATCTTATCAAAATCCCTTGACCCTGCGGTTGCAAAAAATTTGACATCATTAAATTTCCCTTCATTCTGTTTGATGTATGATAGTATAGGGTTTGCAGCTTTCCCCACCCATACAGGGGCTCCGAGATATACCAAATCATAATCTGATGGATTGTATTTTAAAGCACCTAATTTAATAATCTTTTCTCCCATGGCATCTTTGCCTGCACGGGCATAACCTATTTTTCCCTCATATTTGACTGTTGAAGTTATTTCTTCTACATCAGCATTCAGTGATTTTGCAATTGCATCACCAACTTTTTTTGTCACATTTGTTCTTGAATAATATGCTACAAGTACTTTCATGGTATCACTTGATATATTTTTTATAAATTAATTTTAATAATATTTATAACATTTTAAACACAAAACTGTTATTATGGCTAAAGATGATAGAAGTTCATTGAATCCGTTCACAGGAAAAGAACATTATGATACTGTAAACGACGATAAATTCTTGGAAGAGTGCTATCGTGAGTATTACGGCATTGTAAATAAAGCTCAAATTATTGATA
>NZ_JAZTXC010000011.1:0-13130 GCF_045636185.1 Methanobrevibacter sp.
AAATTTATAATTAATAAAGCATTACTGGATCAATTAACTAAAAAAAAAATAAAAAAATAACTAAATTACATGCTCAAATGCCATTTAGTAAATATTATTCATTAATTAATAGTGATTGTATTAGCTATAGTATATCCATTATAACTTGAAGAGATTATATATTTGCCCTGCATCAAATTAATATTCAAATAAGCAAAACCTTTCCCATCAGTAATGCGATTATAAAATACCCCATTAATATTAAATTGAACTGATTTATTAACTGAAGGATGACCTGTACCGTCCAAGAGAAGAGCTTTAAATTTACTTCCATCACGATATTTCATATTCAAATCCTGTGCAGCCAAAATCGGAAGGACAGTAATTTTATTACTAATCTGAAGACCATTTGGATGAATTGCCGTTAAAATATATTCTCCAGGATTCAGATTTATATTTAATCTTGCAATACCCAAATCATTGGTTTTTCGAGTATAGAATACACCGTTAATATTCATCACAACATCCTGATTTGATAAAGGGTTGCCTTTACCGTCAGTTAACTGAATATAATACTGAGTATCATTCATGTAATATTTAACAACATCAGCAGCCATCATGGTTGGCAAAACAGTAATATTATATGATTGAGCAAAATTACCGTATGGATTATATGCAGTTAAGATATATTCACCAGGCAACAGATTAATAGTTAATTTTGCAATCCCCTCATTATTTGTTAATCTATTATAAAATACCCCATTGATATTCATAGTAACGTTTTTTCCAACAATAGGTGCACCTGTACCGTCAATAACCTTAACGTAAAATTGTGAATCGTTTTTATAATATTTAACTAAATTATCACCAAAGATAACTGGAAGAACAGTAATATTAGCAATAGCGAAAGCATTTTCCAGAGGATTTTCAGCAGAATATGCACAATAAATCTTATAAACACCAGGATTTAGGTTTATTGAAAATGTAATCAATCCATTTGAATCCGTAATTCTCGTATAATCCATTCCGTTAAGGGTAAGATTGATTTTTTTACCAGCCAATGGATTTCCAAGAGCATCAACCAAAAGAGCGTTGAATTGTGTTCCGTTTCTGTAGTATTTGACAACATCATATGCAAAAAGATATGATAAATTACCTGAGATGATAACAGTATCGTTGAAATCAGACCCTTTAAAAGCACCATTTCCATTAAATTTAGCCTCAATGTCAAATATTCCCATATCAGAACCTAAATTAATAAATATCTTACCTGCACTGTCTGTCATAAGATTATACCCATTATCATTTACCTTTACAAAGACATTTACACTGCTGATTCCCTCATCATTATCATCTACCAATGAAAGTATATATGTATCATTAATCAATAATCCCCTGAAATAAGAATTTTTCAATGTGGAATATGGTAAAACAGTAATTTTAAATGATCTGAGCAAACCGTCATATGGATTTTGAACTGTTAAATTATATACGCCAGGTTCTGAGTAAATATCCAGCTTTGCAAAACCATCCCCATCAGTGAAAACATTATAAAATACACCGCTTAAATTCATGGAAATGCTCTTATTGACAATAGGGCTGCCGTCTCCTTGCAATAGCTGAACTTTAAATTGGGATGAATCCCTATAATATTTAATAAAATCCTCACCGATGATTGTTGGAATTACAGTAATCGTTGATTCCTTTATGGCACTTTCAGTAACATTTTCAGCCAAATAATATGTTATCACTTTATAAAATCCAGGATGCAAATCAATTTTTAAACTTGCCCATCCGTTCTTATCCGTCTTATTCGTATAATTTGTACCGTTGATTGATATTATTATTAATTTATCTGATATGGGCAAACCTAAAGAGTTCAATAGCTGTGCATAATACTGTGTTCCGTTTCTGTAATATTTAACCAAATCAAATACAAACAGATAAGTTGAATTGCCTGAAATAACTGTGGAATCTGCTATTCCGGTTTTTTCATATACATTATCTCCGTTAAATGTTGCCTGAATATTATAAATGCCTGCAACATATCCCAAACTTATACTAGCTTCACCATTTTCATCAGTCACTCTGGAATAGCTGTTATTATTTATCTTAAATACAATCTGCTTATTTGAAAGCAAGTTTGCATTTTCATCAATTAAAATAACTTTATAAGTGTTATTCTCTTCAAAGGAACCTTTCAGAATGGTTTTTGTTAAATTAGCTGACGGCAAAATCTTTAGATAATTTGTTGTGAAACTTTCAAGGTATTTCTGTGAACCCACATAGCTTGAAGCTATTAAATAGTCTCCATATTTCAGTTTAAGTTTAAAAATGGCTTCACCGAGATTGTTTGTTATCTTTTGATAAGTGTTTACCGGATTTCCGCTAACTGTTGAAATATTGATTAAGATATTGGCTCCTGCAATTGGATTATCCAACAAATCCATTAAAGCAACCTTAAATTCAACGCTTTCATTGTCAAATTGAGTCTTGTCTTCAGCAGTCAAGAAGGTTGATGTCTTATCTGAATCCACAACCAGGACACGTGCACTGGATTTGGATGAAATATAATTAACATTGCTCATTGTAAATGTAGCCAAATAATTCCCAACACCATTGGTTATTAGCAATCTAGCTATACCTTCATTTTTTGTTGTTAAATTATATTTGGTGCCGTTAATATCAACATTCACTGGCATGTTTGTTAAAGGATTATTATTTACATCCTTGAGATAGATTTCCAGATATTTCTTATCTCCAACTTTCATTATAACATCAGATGCATAAATTGAAGTCGGCATATCATAAACGATAATGACATTGCTTTCTTCAGCGAATATCTTATAATATTCATTTGTATACCTATATGTTATATTATATATGTCAGGATCAAGCTTAATCTGTAGACGTGCTTTTCCAAATGCATCAGTCAACAGATTATATGACTGAATACCTTTTGAAGAGGAAATTGTGGCTATAATCGTTTTTCCATATTGGCTAAATGCATTAGGGTCATTGAATGAAATTACAAAATATTTATTTTCACCATAATACTGAGCCAAATCACTTGCATTCATGGATACATCTTGGATAACAGTCTTATTGCTCACAATTATTGTTGCAGCAGATGTGGATTCCTCATACCATATGTTTCCTGCATAATCGAGAGTTGCCAAATATGAACCTTCATTTTCATTGATAACAAAAGTTGCAACACCATTTCCATCAGTGCTCTGAGATAATGTTTTTATTAAGCTTCCCCAATATAAATTTAAGGTAATTGTTTCATTTGGAATGAATCTACCATACATATCACTTAAAACAACATCATATACACCATTCAATGGAATGTTAACATGATGATATCCAGAAATCACTGAAATGACTTTTTCAACTTTAATTAATCCTTTACCTACCGCTGAACCATAAATATTGTCTCCAGCATATATTGCCTTAACATCATAAGCACCCGGAAGATAATTTATCGTAAGCTGAGCAACACCGTTGTTATTTGTTCTTAAGCTGAATTCATCAGTTAAATTCCCTTGGCTAATGATTACCTTAATATTTTCTCCACGGATTAATGTTCCATGTTCATCCTTCAATGTAATATTATAAACATTACCCATTCCATAAAAAACAACATCCGGAACATCGATAGTTGAATTGACCGGACGGATAATTATCTGGGATTTTGATTTTGAACTCAAATACCACATGTCTCCATCAAAGATTGATTCGACAGTATATTTGCCAACATCCATATTCAAAATTAAATCTGCACGGCCAAATTCATTTGTATTTGCATCAACGTTCTTTACATTTCCGTTTGAATCTATTATCTTAAAATGAATTGTTCTATTTATAATACCGTATCCGTTTACATCATTCAAAATCGCATTATAGTTATTATTCTTACCGTAATATGTTTTATCTTGAGTGATTAGATATGTCTGAGATGCTAAAACATTAATTTGAGCTGTGTTATTTGACGGATTGAAATAACCGTTACCCCCATAATAAACGTTTATTGTGTACAAGCCTACAGGATACTGGAAATTGATTTCACAATAACCATTATCATCACTTACAACATCAAATGTTACAATTTCACCTTTTGAATTAATTATTTCAACTGTTAATGTTTGATTAGATACCTTATGGCCATTAACATTGATTAAATTGAATCCATATTTATTGTTTCCACCGTAAAATACCTTATTTTCCATTATGATTTTAGTACTTGTGTTGAGCAATGACAAATCCAATACCTGATTGTCAATTCTTGCATACACATTAATATCTTTTGAACTGCCGAGTGATGTTATGTTGGCATATAAAATATTATTCTTCAGTGGAGAATTAAGTGGTTGAAT
The DNA here is from genome assembly GCF_045636185.1 of Methanobrevibacter sp. Taxonomy (GTDB): domain Archaea; phylum Methanobacteriota; class Methanobacteria; order Methanobacteriales; family Methanobacteriaceae; genus Methanocatella. Next base: position 4,359 of record NZ_JAZTXC010000011.1, read on the forward strand.
AATTCCATTTACGCATGATAAAAATACCGGTCTTTGATTAATTATGTAATTTAATTTATGGACATTTTCATTTACATCAATTAATGAGTTTAAACTAACTTTTACTCTATCATCAGTAACATTAACTAGTTCCATTATAATCCAATCATCCAATTTCAGATTGCCCAGGAACAAGTATACTTTTTCGGAACCAGGTTTTTGATTATCTCCCCACCAATTGGATGAGTAGTCAACGTCTCCAGAATATGAAAAAATGTCATTTCCTTCATAGGCGGCAGTATTATTAACAAATACTGAGTAGTGGACCGCTTTAGGATTGTACAATGCACCACCGTATGCTGCCCTGTTTGAAATGAAAGTTGAATTTATGACAGTTTCTGCATTTACAAGGCCATCCCCCTTATAGGCCGTGCCCTCTTTGAGAATATTTGAATTATTTTCAAAGTAGGAATTATTCACATCCAAAGCGTTAATGGCAGCCAATTCATTTCCTATAAATATAGAGGAATTTATTGAATTAATTTTTCCTATTGAACCATAGTTATTGATAAAAGTGGAATTATTAATAAATCCAGCAAAAGATCCGTGACTTTCATAAATGCTGAATCCATAAGTTTCTGAATAGTAAACCTGACTATTGAACTTAAATGTATTTTCAATAAATGTGGAGTTTTCAACATATGCATAAGTGGAATAAGCTTGTAATTCATCAAGTGATACAGACAATAACATGATTGGATGAAGATAAACAATACCTAATTTATTCCTTTTAAAGATTGAATTATAAATTTCTACTGAACCGTCAATAGGGAACAAATAATTATAGTTCAAATAAATCTGATTTGTATAATATCTGGAAGTCTCCTCAACTAAGATATTATCAACATAAGATTTGGCATTACCTGTCACAATTGCACCCTTATTTTTGTAGAATGATGAATTCGTGATTTTTACAATTCCACTTCCGTCAATTATCGCTGAAGATGCAATGTCTGTAAATGTTGAATTTTCAATAGCTAACTTACCGCCATTTACAACAAACAATGAATCACCATAATCCTGTGACATTACAGTAAAAGTAATATTTTTAATTAAAAGACTTCCCCATGACTGGATTCTGAAAATATTACGGCCATTATCTCTGCTCATTACAGCATTTTCCAGTCCGATTATAGTTAAATTTTTGGAAATTAGCAAATTAGAATTGGAACCATAAGAATAAGTTCCATTTAATAAATAGATTTTATTTCCATTTAAAGCCTTATTAATTGTGAAATCCAATGTCTGATAAGGAGATTCGAAACTTCCGTCACCATAACCATTGTGTCCTCTAGTTGGGGAAACATATAATTCATAATCTGTCATACCAGTACCAATAACCAGCCTAAGCCTTTGTGAATCAATGATTGCATAAACCAGAGAGCTTTCAGTATTATCCAATAAGTAGTTGTTAAAAATACCATTTGATAGAATACCTGTAGAATATAGGAATTTTCCATTTTGAGCCTCGAATCTGACTTGTCTTAATGGAAGCAACCCTACATTATCCAATTTATAAATTAATTTACCGTCAGTATACCTATTCAAAGAAACAACAAAAGGATCTGTTGTTCCAACAGGAATTGGCGAATTATTATTTTCAAAAAGCATTATAATCCAATAATCAGCCGAAGTTATTGCATAACGGATTTTTGGACCATTGTTATCTCCCCACCAGTTGAAAGGAGCATAAACTTCAGAAATACCACCATTACCAGTTATCTCATCCAAAATAACAGAATATGTAACATTAATTTTAGATGAAAATGAATTAATGCCTCTGTTAAATATTGATGAAACCGCAGTCAATGTAGAATTGGACAGTAAAAAAGGATTGGAGAACTGATTGAAATCAAATACATCAACCCTATTAAATTCAACATCAGAATTATGTATTCTCAATCCGTTAGTAAAATTTGTATTATCTGCATACAAAATACCGTTTTCCTGTTCTATATAATGAATTTTTGAATTTTTTATACCTACATTAAATATTCTATCGCCTGTGGCACTATAATCATAATTGGAAATCAGATCCCCGACAGCTGAATTGATGATTTGAATTGAATCATAGTTATATACCGTTGTAGTGATTCCTTTCTCAACAGACCTGAAAGGCAAATTTGAATTTGCAATTGTAGCATTTCCAAGATTTACAATTATCTGAGCCAATGTTGATGAAGATATATCTTTAAATTCTGAATCATTAACGAATAAATTTGCATTATTAAAAATAAGCCCCATAAAACTGCTCATTTTATTAAATGAAATATTATTTAATGTCAAATCACCATTATTTGTGATAATGGCAGTATTTTTTGAATTTACATCACAATATCCATTGACAAACTTTATATCATTCAATTTTAATGAATATGAATTTAAAATATTGAAAAAGCTGTATTTATTTTCCCCGTCAATAACAACATTTCCTGACAGAGCTTCTATTGTCAAATTCTTATCAACAGTTAAAGCAGTGTTCGAAGCTCCAGTATATCTACCATCCATAATAATAATCTTTGAATTATCCCCAGCATGGATAATAGCTTCATTTAAATTTGAATAGGGTGCTTCATAACTGCCGTCAGCATATCCAGAATTAGAATTATTTACATAAATTTCATTTTGATTTATTCCCAAAACATTATCAACATCATTTGAAATAAAATCATTTGATATTGTTGAATTATCCTCAGTTGCACTAACAAAGGACAGTGAAAGAATAAAAATTAATAATAATGAAAAATATACAAGAATATTATCATATTTAATTTTTAACACCTCTAACATAAGCCATTTTTTAAAAAAATGGTCGCTAATGTTATATGTTTTATTTAAAGAAGTATATAAAAATTATTAAAAAAAGAAAGATAAGAGAAATGATTAATATTCATCATTGCTCTTACGCCTATAACCAAATATTAATAAGAAAAGTACAACAACTGCAAGAATTAAAAACATAATAATTGGCTTATCATTGTCTATTTTCTTTTCTACAGAGTCCTCATCAATTTCATAAGCTTTTACATCACTACTTGAACTTGAAGATTGTGAAGATTCACCTTCAGATGATTCACCAGAATATGATGGAGAAGCAGATGAAGCTGAAATTGCATTAGCCACTAAACCAAATGTGTCTAGGGATTGATCAAATTGAGAACTGTTTGTCCTACTTACACTATTGCCTCTGGCGGTTCCATCCTGACCATTCATATTGCCATTTCCACCACCATTGGAATTAGGATTTGATGGATTTTCACTAGGTGGAACATAAGACGGAATATCCTGATAAATAAATTCCGGATTTCCAGTATTTGTACTTGGTTTTGAACTAGGAATAGGTACATTAATGCCTCTCGGACTTATGCCGCCGATAGTGCTTCCTGCCGGACTGGAACTGCCAGGTCCAGTATACTGTCCGCCATCACCTTCTCCCAAATTGGATCCATGACCGTTAGGATTTCCAGAAGGTCCTATAACATTACCGTTATATCCTCCTCCAGAATTACCATTTCCTCCACCAATATTAGTATTGGTAGCAGAATGGGAATTTGTTCCTGTTGGATTGATAGTTCCTGGATTATTGTCATTATTTCCAGGGTCTACAGGAGTTACTGGATTATCATCTTCAGCAGGTTCATTAGGAATAAACCATGTGACAATATTACTTAATCTGGATCCGATTCTGATATTAGGGAAATTATAAACGGAATTATCTGCATTGGCAGGACGTCCATTTAATTGTGTAGGACCCCAATAATTATATCTCATATCCGCAGAAACTCTAGTGCTATCGCTGGTTATATATGATGGAGAAATTGTACTTGATTCAGGTGCAAAATTATCATATATATTAGACTGATGTATTGTAATATTAGCCTGGCCAACACGCATTGCTCCACCGGAGATTAACGCCATATTGTCAGATATGGTTGAATTAAAAATGTTTAAATTGTTTTGTACATGACCATAATAGAAATATGAGTCATAATTTAAAGCTCCACCATATCTGGCAGAATTATTAGCAATAACAGTTCTTGTAATCAAGAAGTTATTCGAAATAAACATTGCTCCACCGGAACTTCCTGCACGATTTCCAATAAAATTACATAAATCAATGAATGCGTCGCCAGATTGCACATACAATGCACCAGCATCATTTGAAGCCTGATTATCTTTAAAATCAGAATTTAAAGCATTGAATTTGTTGAATGCACCGTAAATAGCTCCGCCATCATGGTTATTATTATACTGATAAGTATCAACCAAATCCATGTTTCCATTGGTTTTAGTATCCTCTGCACGATTGTTTACAAATGATGAATTTGTTATAATCAAATCAACATTCAATTCCTGATAAGCAGAAGCTCCAGCATATTTACCAGCTATTGCACCACCCTTATCAGCAGAATTCTTATGGAATACTGAATTATCAATGATTAAATCCGTACTGTTGGTATAGATAGCACCTCCCTGGCCGACAGGAACATTACACATTGAAGTGTATGAATATGTAACTCCAGTAACGGACCATGAAGAAACTCCTCTTCTAACCATACAATAATTAAATGTCACAATTGCTGAATTATCATAAAATAACGTATTGTTTACAATCAACAGATAGTTAGAATCAGTGAAAATTGCTCCACCATGAACACCATGATTTGCATATAAAACTGAAGAGTTTATTGATGTCTTACCAAAATCGGCTATTGCTCCGCCAATATGGGCCAAATTGCCATATATGAATGTATTATCTATAATCAAATTGCCATAATTTAAAACAGCACCACCTTTACCGGTATCTCTACAATCAACAGTAAATGCTTCATTTTCACTCACATCATGGTCAAAAATAGGATTTGAATTATCATAATATGAAGAAGAATTGCACAGTGTTGAATTATTAATAATCAAAGTTCCGTTATTTATAAATAATGAACCTCCATCAACATTATGACCGTTCCTAAAGGTTATGCCGTTAACGGTTAAAATACCGGTTTTAGAAATGCAAAACAATTGATTTGAATCAGCATCAATTATAACATCATCCTCAATTCCGGATAATGTAATGTTTTTATCAATGGAGAGGTCTTGATCAAAGTAGATTCCTTTTGACACGTAGATTACTGCATGATTTAAAGCATTGCTTAAAGCATGACTTATGCTGGCAAAAGGATTTGACTGACTACCATCACCATAAACATCACTACCATTAACTGAAACAAATATATTATATGGAGTATTGTTGGCAACGATACCATATTTTGAATAAACTGCATCATTTGCACGTTTAGAACCATTTCCACTAATCAGATAGTTTTCAACAATTATATTGGATAGGTCATTATCTGAAATTATCATAACTGCATAATCATCACCGCTTAATGAATTAGAAAAGACTTTGTTGTCGCATATATAGTTATTTGAAGATTCATCAGCATAATGTATTGCAGATTGATTTGTAATTAAGGATTCACCATTAATCTTGAATTCATTAGCCACTATTGAATCATAGCTTGAATTCAATCCATAATATCCAAATACTGATGATGCATTTCCTATTATAATGTTGTATCCAAAAACTGACCTATTTGAATTTGAAGAATAAATAAAGATTAAACTTTCAGCATCACCAGTGAAATTATTATTTAAGATACTGGTATCTCGGGAATTATTGATAACAATAACCCTAGATGAACTGTTAACAGCAAATATATTATTGTATAACTTATTTAATGAAGTGTTATCCAGTTCAATTAGATTTTCACCGTTGAATGAATTATTTGCCAAATAATTTCCATATCCTTCATCAATGTAAATCACCGAATCATCAAAAACACAATTTGAAATAACCGCATCTGAAGCATTGTTTAAATGGACAGTTGAATCAGCAAATGAAATATTTCCAATATTGGAAGATGAATTTATTATTAATACAACAGTATTAACTGAATTTTTCCTATAACTTGAAAGATTAACTGGAATGTCTATTATCAACATTTGATTATCTGATAGATTAAGCAATAATGTATCATTAGCCCTAACAATATCAGAATTCAATGCAGGTTTAAAGTAAATATCATAATTGACATCACTAACAACATGAACATTTCTTCCCAAATCTACTAAAGACTCATTATCATTGATTTTTATAGGGTTTGAAGCGTTTGAATAAATTAAATTATCCATAACAGAAATATTATTACAGTATCCTGAAATAAAGATTGCACCATCACCCATGCCAACAATATCATCAACATAATCCATTGAAGTATTTCTGGTAAAAATATCCAATGTATTATTTGTTATTGAAATATTATTGGATATATACGAAACGATACCATAACTGCCTCCACTTTCGGAAAAGAGATAATTATTCTCTACATTCATTGATTTGGACATATGCAATTCAATTAGGTATGCCATTTTGTCAGCATGAATTATAATTTCATTGTCTGAAATATTCCATCCATAAAGCTTGCCGATTACATTAACTGCTGCGATTCCGTATCCGCAGTCATCGGAAATGATATTGATTTTATTTCCAAAAACATCACTTTCAACAATAGTATCGGAAAATATTGCCTCTCCCATTCCAGAAGTAATCATTATAATAGTATTGTCATTGATTTTAAAATTCCTTGAAAATTCCCTATTATAAGTGTATGAACTAGGATTGTATGAAGGAATACTGATTCCATAGGCATAATCAATTTTGGAATTTACATAAATATTATTATTTGAAATAATATTGTCCATACCCACGCCACAGACAAAAATGGCAGAATCATAACTGGTATTTTTAGTAAATATTGAAGTTATATTATTGCAAACCACATTAACATCATCAACATTATCCAAAACAATAGCGTTTTTATTATAATTGACAAAATTGAAATCTCTTATTAAAGATCCGCTAGAACCTTCTTCAAAAGTTATTGTAACATTGAATAACAAATTATTCTGCTTATTGCTGATTACATTAATCTTTTCATCAAAGAAAATATTCTTATTTGAAATGAAGTTAAAGAAAATCGTTTTAGTGGAATTTTCCTTAAAAGTATAGTTCAAATAACCGAATTCATCAAAATAATCATAGAAATTATCATCATTGATAATCAATGCAGTTGCATCATAAATAACACCATTGACCATATTGTCGGAATCACTATCTGCAATAGCATCTGTAGTATCCTTATATATACCGACACTAGCATTAGTTTCAATGACATTTGATGCAATAGTAGTATAATAAACTAATCCCTTAAGAGAGATACCGTAACTGTCACTTGTAATCTTATTGTTGGATATTGTATTATTATAATACCTGTTGGTCTCAGTAGTCGTTATAGATATACCTCGGGCATTTGTAATAATTATATTATTATCAATAGTGTTTTCATTGCCTAAAAATGTGATTGCATCATCATGACTTGACTTTGCCTTATTATTATGGACATTAGAGTGATTGCCAACCATAGCAATTGCAGTTCCATAATTTTCAATATTAACAATATTATTATAGACATCAAGATTGCTACCTACTCTCAATCCGGATTCAACATCATTAAATGAAATATCGTTTCCAGTAACAATACCTGTTGAATTATCACCACCAAAGACACCAAGCCCTATTTTTTGGCTTTTTCCATATATGACATTATCACAGACTGACATATTATCTCCACTTACAGAAATTCCAATGACACTGCCATTGACGTCATTACCATAAACCTGTACATTAGTACCCATTAAATTAATACCGTAAGATCCTTTAAAGATAGTATTATTCGCAATAACCGTGTTTTCATGATTTGCATAAACCGCCTGGATAATAATAGACATAGGCAATGTTGAAAAACCTATCAAGTCATTATATGATATCGTACATCCTTCACACAATGCAGGTTCCAAACGGCCTGCAAATGCAAAAGGAGAGAAATAAATCAAATTCGTAACTGACAAGTCTGAATAACTCAATACTTCAATCTTATTTCTTGAAATAAAATTGTAATGACTATTGGCCATAATAATATTGGATGTGATATACGTTTTCATATCATTATAAATTATATTATTATTGCTTGCACTATGCATAGGAATGGCATAGACTCCACCAGAATTAGCAATTCTTATCACATTGTAAGAAATGGTATTGTTGCTGGTATCTGATAGCCATATTCCATGCAAATTACCTACATTCTGAGAATTAATCGTTAATATTCCTTCAGTGTTATTGATTGTAAGACCTGTTACTATTGAACCGTCACTGCCTTTAACCAGATGAATAAATCCGTTATGAATCTGATCTGATGAACTGTTAGGCATTATTGTTAATTGACGATCTATAACGAAACCTCTATTAGTTATATTAGCTATTCTCAATATATCTCCCGAGTTAATGTCTGCATCCCCATAGATTTCACCAGTATATCTATTAAAATAATTATCATAAGAATCCTGGTCAATTTCTATTGTTTTTCCAAAAACTGCATCACCAACAAATTCATTAGTAACAATCGAATCATTTAAATTATTGGCCATATAGACTTCTTCTGTAGCATTTGTCGCAAAAGCCATATTTAATGATAAAATAAATAAACAAATTAATATTAATGAAATCAAAATATCCTGTTTTCCTATATTTTCACCTCCTTTCAAATTAATTAATAAAAATATAGTCCTAACTTTAAAAAATATAAAAAATATATGACTATAATAATTATATTA
>NZ_JAZTXC010000012.1:0-8211 GCF_045636185.1 Methanobrevibacter sp.
TGGAACATATCATAAGCTTCAATTAATGTATCAACTAATTTTTCACCTGCACCTAAAATAAAATCATTTTCAGACATGCCCGTAGTTACAACACGGACGCCATCACTTTCTAAAAGTCTGGCTGTCCTAAAACAGCAGCCAGTAGGCCCATGCATAACAATAACATCAACATTCATATCCCTTAATGTGTAAAGGGTAGCGGCAATTGGACTTGGTCTCGGATGCATATTTTTTTCACCTAAAATAAATTTTTTATATTAATTATATAAAAATTATAATATATAATCATATTATAAATAAAAGGTGAGTAATATGAAACTTGATAAAAAAATTATGGAAGAAAAAATAAGAGAGTATAGAACATTTAAAAGCTGTTCTGAGTCAACATTAATGGGTTTATGTGAAACTGCCGAATATCCTATTAGTCAAGCTGAAATGTGTAAATTGGCTTGCGGATTTGCAGGAGGAATGGGCGGAACCTTTGATGAAGGAACCTGCGGTGCTTTGACTGGAGCATTAATGGCTAACGGCCTTTTGCTTGATGATGAAGTACAAATCAAAGCTAATGCCAAAATACTGTTTAACACCTTTAAAGAGGAATACGGTAGCGTATGCTGCGGTACAATAACCAATAACGGAGAAGATAAATCACCATGTGTTGACTGTTGCGTATTCATTGCAAATAAATTGGCTGATTTATTAGATGAATGAAAAATAATATACGCCTAACAAAATAATTAATAAGATAACATTTAAAGCAGTGAAAACTGCCAAATATTTAATTTTAGATTCTCCATATTCACGAGCAAGGATCTTATAGGAAATAAGATTGGCCATAGATGCAATAAGAGTTCCAAATCCGCCAATATTAATTCCAATAGTAATTGCTTCCCAGTTAGTACTGAAACCACTAAGTAGCATTGCTGAGGGAACATTGGAAATAATCTGAGACAAAATAACACCGGAAAGAACTTCATTGCCAACAATCCATTTTTTAAACAACAAGTTGAAAAAGGAAATATTTTCCAAGTTCCCAATCAAAATGAAAAGGGCAATGAAAGTCAAAAGCAAATAATAATCTACACCAAGAAAAACTCTTTTAAAGAAATTCTTTCTATTGAATTCTATTTTTTTCATTTTTGGCAAAACAATATCATCATTTGGAATGAAAAATGACAATACTATTAAAAATACTGTCGATACAATAACATACGGTAAAAGCAAAATGAAAAATGACACAAAAGACATATTTGAAACAGTATACATCACAATATTATGGGGAGCACCAATTGGAAGAACCATACATCCAACATTTGCTGCAATAGTCTGCAGTGAAACTGTGAGTATAATTAAATCCGCCCTATCCAATTTTTTTAAAGCCAAAATTGCAAATGGCACGAAAATAATTAATGAAACATCATTTGTTATAAAAATAGAGCTGAAAAAACAAGTAAAAACTAAAAATAATACTAGACCACGAGTATTTTTAACTTTAATTAATAATTTACGAACCAATATTTCAAAAACAGACAAATTTTTTAAAATCTCAACAAATAACATTATTATAAAAAGCAATATTATAGTATACAAATTAATATAACTTAAATAATTAATACCTGGATTAACAAAAAAACAGGAAATAATCGCTAAAATTAGAGATATAGAAAATACCAATTCCTTTTTAATAAAATCAAATATTCTATCCCTTAAGTTAGCCATGATATCATAAGATTAATCTGCATCCTCATCCATCGTTTCCAAAAGAAAACTTACCGGCCTAAAGCCATCATTACATGATATCATTGCAGATTTTTTATTTTTCATCCATCCGCCATAAAAATCGCTGGCCCCATTAGATAAAGCCATCACAAATGGTGAAAGACTTTCCCAAGCACTATCACAGAAGTTATCGGGTTTTAACCAGCCATTAGCAATGAAAACTTGACCCTCTTCAACATCACATTCATGTTCCAGAGGATTTTCATACTTATCAATCAAATCATCATGCCTAACTTTTCTCATCACAGTAATTTTTACTTTTTTCATAGTATCTCCAAATCTCTTTTTTCATATTTATTGTGGCCTTTTAATGATTTTTTATAATTCCAGCATTTGATTGCATCATCAAGAGATTTATCCTTATTGTCCTCAAAGAAATCCCTGATATATTGATTATATTGAAACTGTTTGCCTATTTCAGTTTTTTCATTTGAATTGCGGATTTCATAATATGCCCCAATAGCGTCACGATAGGTTTTATCAGGATTTGCTTTCAGCCATTTTTGAAACTTTACCTTAAATTTAAATCCCTTGCCTATTTCTTTTTCAAAAAATTCCCGTTTATCTTCACTACATTTAAAATTTTCACCTAATTTAGAATCCAAAGTAATTTCTAAAGATGTTTGACTAGAATATTGTTTAATGGTATCCTCTTTTAACTCTTCGCCTGTTGATAAGTAGTGGATAATCCTTTTTTCCAAATCCTGCTTGCTTCCACTAACTTTTAAACCCTCCTTACGGCAAAAATCTTTTAATTCCTCTTTTAAAAAATAATAGTTTTTAAATTCATCAGGAGTTAAACTTTTATTTAAATAATGGTTGAATTTTACTCTCACAGGTAACTATTAGAATTTTTTATCAAATAAAATTTTCTAAAGGCAAAAGTGAACACAAAACAAATCTCCAAAATAATATCTCACTAAAAATGGATGGAAGTGATGTCTATTCACCAGCTTTTAGTGATTCAACCATGTTCAGATTCTTGATTCTCTTTGAAAACAACATATTTACAAATATTGACAACGAAAATGTAATTACGCCAGACAATAAGAGATTTGTAATAGTTAATGAAGGTATTACATAAAATGAAGTTTCGGAAGATGTCCACATTAAATCCAGGACATAAAGACCTAAAGGTATTCCCAATATAAATCCTATAGTTGTAAATATTAGGTTTTGTGTTAATAACAATCTTCTTAAGTCCCTAGTTTTAAAACCCAACACTTTAAGTGTTGCAATTTCCCTTTCAATTTCTGTAAATGACAACAACCCTAAATTATACAAAACAATGACTGCTAAAATACAAGCGAAAAATGATAATACATAAATGACTAGCCATACGGTTTCGGACAATTTGTCCCAATCATTTTCAATATTCTCGAGGGTAGTGGTTGTTTTAATGCCGTCATATGTTTTGTTCACGTGCTCCGAGGTTATGACACTGGTTGGAGTATAATTCAAGCCCAATCCTTCCAATTTATCTTGAGACATTATAAAACCTTGAGATACTGGATCCGCATGGATACCACCAATTTTTGTTTCAACCCATTTGTTTGATCCCATAATGTGCCATTTAACGGTATCTCCAATGCTTACATTTAACATTTCTGCCATTTTTTGCGAAATTGAAACTTCATCATTTCCGATTTCTATTTGATTCTTATTCTTGTCTGTTGGTGTTATTAAATCCGTGCCATTTAAAACTAGAAGCGAACCCAATTTTTTCTCATTGCCCGATTCGATTTCAATGCTTCCCTCCATTATTTTAACTCCATTAACATCACTGACCACTGCATCAATTTGTGATGATGATGCATTGTCATCGACAATAAATTTTGACTCATAATGATTAATTTGACCATATTCCCATCCTTTTACATCATTCATCCCATCATATAATCCAAATGCACCAATTAAAAGTGCGGTACAACCCATAACCCCAATAATAGTCATGAAGCTTCTCACTTTATTTCTTTTAGCATCCCTATAATTCCAACGGAAATTGAAAGATAATCTTTTCCAAATCTTTAATCTCTCAACGAATCCTGAAGTTGATACCTTAGGCGCTTTAGGCTTAATGGCATCTGAAGGTTTTTCATTTGAAATTATTGAAACTGCATAATATGAAACTGCAATTGAAAAGATACACATTAAAATTATTAAAATTATAAATGACATATCCCAACCAGGACCCCATGAAGGAAGTACAAATGAATCAGTCATTGACGGATAAAATAATGGAGGTATCATCTTTGGTCCTAAAAACCAACCTAAAAGAGAACCAAATAAAACTAGCCAGAACCCATAGGACAGATAATGCAGAATTATTGTAATGTTTTTAAATCCACTAGCTTTCAATATGCCTATTTGCGTTCTTTGATGCGCAATTACTCTAGTCATTGTCGTCAAAAGGATTAGGAGTGTAACAATGATGAATACGACTGGAAAAATATCAGCCATCATCTTGTGATTGGCAATAGTTTCTGAAAACTGATGAACACTTGGATGATCTGACTGTTGAATAAATGTACTATAATACCCATTTAAACGAAAATCTAACAATTTGGAAAATGTGTCTGGAGACCCCTCAAATTTAACGTTTAAAACATTGTATGAAATATTATCGTCCGGAAATGCTTTATAAGACATGTAAGCATATCCTGTTTCATTGTGATTAGGAATTATTGAATAAGATGAACCCTGATAAACATATTCTGGCGAATATCCTAATCCCTTAATTTCCTTATCAATTTTTTCTCCTTCACTTTCAAAGCTGATGTGGTCTCCGATTTTCAATCCTTTGGCATCGGCAAAATTTTTATCAAGCCATACACCGTTACCATCATTAATGTCTAATGGCTTGCCTTCCAGCAAATAGAATTTAGATATTGTATTGTTTTCAACAAAGTGCAGCGTAATCTCGGGGCTATTTTCAAAGTCGGCTATCGAGTCAACAACCAATTGCCTTTCCATTTGTGTAGTTGGACCTAAAACATCAACTTGATATAAAAACAAATCATTCAGAACAGGAGAATAAATCCAACCATCAGCCAAGTTGGTTTCTTCATAATAATCGTTTATATAGGCCTCATTACCCATGTATTCACTACTTACACCTGTAAAAACAAAAACCCCTAAAAATGCCATTAAAAAAATAGATATGAATTGAGTCTTGTGTTTGAGTATGTCCCTCATCATCTTTTTTCCAAGCATTTACTCACCATTATAAATCATTGCCCATTTTTAATTCTAATCCGGTTATCCTCAACTTTTGTTGGGATTTCATTGAGTTACAATATAAGCAGTTGTATTTTGATTTATACACATTTTTATATTATATGTTATCATATATTAATTAACTATTAAAATACATTATTCTTTTCAATGATTTCTCATTTTCAAAAATTTTTTTAAAATCTGATTAAATCATAACCCCTATAAACATTTATTAAAAAGTGATAAATTTTATATTATTTACATTACATAAATAACTAATAAACAAAAAAAATAGGGGATGTTTTTGAACTATTGTGCAATTAAATTTAAATTTGATTTTATTGATGATAACCTATTAAATGATTTTTTTGATAAGGTAAAATATCTATTAAATTTTCAATTCAATGATGATTCCAATGTAGTTTTCATTGAAACTGATGTAGGTTACCAAATTGAGGATATTTCTAATTTAAATCCTGAGGACATTGAAATAATTATAAATTCTTTTTTTAATTTTAAATTTGAAAATGCATCCAATGTTTTTTTATATAAATTTCTTGTTTTAAAGAATAATGGCAAATCTACACTTTTAGCAATAATTCATCCATCCATATTCAGTTACACATCAATAAATGATTTTTATGGATTATTTAATAATGCAAACAGTGCCCCTGTCAAAAATGATTTAAGTCTTTATTATGAAGATGTAAAAAATTACAGAGATTCAACTAATTATGACAATGATTTAAATTATTGGAAAAATATTAAATTAAATGCAAGCGATTATGTAAAATTCCATAATTTAAAAACCAATGATTGTAAACACTGGAAAATTGAAATCGATAAAGAATCTGTTTTAAATTTCATTAAAAATCAAGATTGTTCCATATTTAATTTTTATGCAAGTGCTTTTTCACTTTATATCTCCCGTATAAATAGACAAAAAGGCTGTTTGCTAAAAACCAATATTTCATCAAAAGGAACTGATTTGAAAACAATTTTAAAAATGGATTTAAACAATGAATGCTCATTTGCTGATTATTTGCATCAATTTAATTCAATTTATGATGAGGCAGTTAGTCATACTAAAATAAGCATAGAGAATTATATGGATGAAGATTTGTCTTATTATTCCATTTATGATTTTTCCAACTTAAATGAAAACATATCCATTTATAACGGTGAAGATTCCGCTCTGACATTGAATATTTATGACGATTATTTAGAGATTGTTTATAATGCAGATTTATTCTCAGATATTTACATTCAGCACATGGCAGACAATATCAAATCCATGATAAATAATGTTGTTGAGTTTCCAAATCATCTTTTAAAGGATGTGAACATTCTTTCGGATAATGAAGAAAAGCTACTTTCGGATTTCTGTAGGGGAGAAGATGCTGATGTTGATGAAGATTTAATAGTCTCCAGATATTTTCGCCGCCATGCACTTAAAAATCCTGATGCTATTGCTGTTGATGATGGTGTTAATCAGGTCAGTTACGGAGAACTGGAAAAATCCAGTAATTCCATTGCAAATGACTTATTTAAAAATTACAATATTACTTTGAACAGTCACGTTGCTTTGGTTTTGCCTCGTACGTATCATTTTCCAGAATTAGTTTTGGCTTTAAATAAACTTGGTGCAACATTTATTCCAATAGATCTCATATATCCTGTTAAACGTATTGAGCATATGTTGGAGATTTCTGAAGCAGAGTGTATTGTTACAACTAAGGACATTGCAGGTAAATTTGATTTTGATGTAAATATAATCTGCATTGAAGATTTAAATAGTGATGATGATGTTGATGTTGATATAGTGGCTACTGGTGAGAATTTATTTTCTATTATGTTTACATCAGGTACTACAGGCCTTCCTAAAGGAGTAAAAGTTTCCAATCATCAGCTACCGGGATTATTTGAGTCATTTAAAAATATTTTTTCTTTTTCATATGGTGACCTTATCGGTTGTTATTTAAGTTTTAGTTTTATTGCTTCTTATGTAATTTATCTTGCATTCGTATTTGGTGGAGGATGCAGAATATTTAATGAAAATGAGCAGAGAGACATTTTATCGTTGATTAAAATTCTTAAAGAAACTCCTATAAACAGTTTATTTTTACCTCCAACCCTTGCTGTTCCAGTTTTAGAAAGCGGCGATATTAAATTGGATTATCTTGTTTTAGCTGGAGGAAAATTAAAAGAATTAGGCGAAAAGGAAAGAAATACTCAATTAATAAATTTTTATGGTACAACTGAAATTGTATTTGGAGTAACCAAAGTTTATGATTTTAAAGACATTAAAGATAATAATCTGCCTATTGGTAGGCCAGTTACAAATACAAATGTTTATATTTTAGATGAACATTGCAACCAAATGCCTATTGGTGTTCCTGGTGAAATTTGTGTTTCAAGTGATTATATAAGTCCAGGATATTATAACAATCCGGAATTAACAAAGGAAGTTTTTGTAGATAATCCTTATTCTGACGGTGAAAATAATAAGATAATGTATCGTACAGGAGATATTGGTTTTTATAATTTTGATGGTGATATTGAAATCATTGGTCGCGAAGATGACCAATTGTCCGTTAGAGGGTATCGTATAGAATCTAAAGAAATTTTAAACATTGTTAATAGTATTTCTGAAGTTGAAAATGTTTATTTGGATGCAGAAAATGACACACTCGCATTATATTATACAACCAATGCTGAAATAGATATTAACATTATTAAAGAGAAGCTAATGGATGATTTACCTAGTTATATGGTTCCATCCCTTTTCATGGAATTGGAGGAGATTCCTTTAAACATGAATGGTAAAATCGACAAGGCAAGATTAAAGAAGATGTTTAAAGTAAACTCTGAAATAGATATTGAAGATGAAGTGGTTGCCGGTGTTGTCGATGCATTCAAAGATGTTTTAGATACTGATTTGATTTTAGTTAATGATAATTTTGTTGAATTGGGCGGAAACTCATTATCTGCGATGAATTTGCAGATTTTATTAAGAGAAAAATTTGGTGTAAACATTTCCTCACAGGAAATAATTGAACTTTCAACACCGAATAATATTGCTGACCATATTAAATCTAATTTAAAAGACACAACAGATATTGTTGAAATTAAATATACATTTGATGATGGATGTCCATTGTCTGAATCTCAATTAAATGTTTATTTGGATGAAATGACAAGTCGGAGGCCAAGCGG
>NZ_JAZTXC010000013.1:0-11880 GCF_045636185.1 Methanobrevibacter sp.
TTATATTATTATCTTATTCAAATTGGCGTTTCAATATTAATATTTGCTATATTAATTATTGTAGGGAGATTTATAATTGAAAAATTTAACAATAGTTCTTTTAAATATCTGAATCCTACAGAATACCTCCCTGAAGAAGAAGTCAAAACATTAAAACAAGTCTATTACTTAATAATGGTATTACTTTTATTTATAATAGTTGTGAATTTCTTTTTTGATAATAATATACTCTTAAGCAACGGCCCCGAGTTTTATGCGTTTCATTCTGTTTTAGATATCATTGTTGCAGTTTATATTTCTTGCATCATTTATGATAAATCTTCGAAAAAAAGCATTATATTAATATTTTTCCTATTCCCACTTGCATCAATTGCATTTTTACTATTTGGAGAGTCTTTACTTGAATATTGGGACTTTTTGCGTATTCCTGCTTTTATATATCTAATGAAATACTTCTATAATAACTTTAAAAGTTATACTGATAGGCACAACTTAGGTCTTTCAATAATCCTGTTATTTACAATACTATTCTTAAGCATTATAGTTACAATGTTTATCGAAAATGAAGATCCTTTGAATGCAATGGTTATGGTTTCTAATGCTTTTACCAGTAACGGATATGCAATTTTAGGCGACACTACAGGAGGTAAAGTCAATAGTATCTTTCTGGTTTGGAGCGGATATATACTATCGGGAGCTGCCACTGCAACATTAACTACAGCCATGTTAAGACGTCATTTTAAAAAAAGACTTGATAATTACGATGAAAAATTGGATGAAATGCAAAAATTAATTAAAGAACTTAAAAATGAAAATGAAAAAAAGAATTAAAAATAGAGATTAAGTAAAATCTCCATTGTTTTGAGTTCCAGGATCTTGACCTGGGCGGAAATCATCCGAAGAACTTCCGGAATCATAGCTTCCTGAATCTGAGGATGAGCTATCAGAACTTGAAGAGTAACTTTCAGAATCACTGGACTGGGAATCCGTAGCTGGAGTACTGTTTACTTGAGATATATTGTTCGTATGATTAGTATGATTAGTAGAGTTAGTGATATTAGTATCTTTATGAAGATTGATACTGCCAACATTCATCAAAACAATAAAACTGCCAACCAAAATAATCAGAATAACTAAAATTAAAATTATGAGATTTTCTGTTTTCATATTTCGCCTCCTATATATAATTTAATTATCATTATATAAAAGCTACTGACGGGACTTGAACCCGCAACCTCCGCCTTACGAGGGCGGCACACTGCCAATTGTGTTACAGTAGCAAAAAAATTTCTGAAAAACTATTAAAATTCAAGCTTTTCAGAATTAAAAATCTCAATTCCCATATCACCAGAAACCAAATCTCCTATCTTTTGACCAAATTCCAGGAAATGTTTGGTTTGCATGTGCTTTTGTAAAATTTCAATAGATTCCCATTTTTCAACAAACATCAGAGAATCATCTGAAGTATCATCAAATAAACTATAATCAATGTTTCCTTCTTCTAACTTAGAATTCTTGATTAAATCTTTTGAAAATTCAATGATACTTGCTTTTGCAGATTCATCTTTCGGTATTGTTTTTGCTAAAACTATTATCATATTACCACTATATAATTTTATTGATATATATATCCATTAAATTATTTCCTTGCTTTACCAACTCTACGTGCAATAACTATTTCACCAACAGAAATCAAACCGGCAAAGAATTTTTCCAATCCTCCTGTTGCCCAAATAGCTTCACCAAATGTAGAGTTCATAATATTTTCTTCATATTCTTCCGGAGATATTTTTACACCAGTAGTCTTTTTGGAAACCAAAGCTGAAGCAGACATTAATTCTTCCCAGGTAACACCTTTAAGCTGATGTTGCATCGCCTTATATAATTTTACAACTTTAATATCATAAAGTTCAGATAATAATTCAACGATATCACAAGCACGAACCATACCAATAACCTGATTATCATCATTTATTACCGGAACAGTAACAAACTTGTTATTTGCTGTTAAAATAACAGCAAGCCTAGCAGGTGCATCTTCATGAATAGTAGTGATTTCCTCATAAGAACTCATGATTTCACTAATCTTTTCATTACCATTCCTCAGACCTCTAGTTACATCAAAAGAAGTTACCCATCCAATTAATTGTTTATTATCATTAACAACCGGACATGTAAATCTCCTAATTTCTTCCATTACTTTAGATACTTCAACAACACTATCATCGCTATTCAAATATACGAAATCTTTATCCATTAACTCTTTAGCTTTCAAAACAATACCTCCTATTCAATTTCAACACGTTTTAGTGCTCCAACTGGACAATGGTTAGTGCATTCAACACATCGAATACACTTATCATCATCTAAGACAACTCCTCCATCTTCTAACCTTATAGCATCAACAGGACAATTTTCTTCACATAAAAAACAGTTAGCACATAAATCATGGTTAACCTCTATTTTCCTGCTGTGACGTATAGGTCCTATTATTCTATCCAATGTAATTGCATTTTCATTTTTTGAAATTTCAACACAAGCACTGCATCCAATACACAATTTCTTATTAATGTAAGGATATAATGTATCATCATCTAAATCCATACCCGTATCGAAGCCCAATTTATCAAAAAATTCTTTAAATTCTAAAGTAAATGCATTTGTTGGACATAAATCGGCACAATCTTGCCAATTATTATCTTGAGTGTAATCAATTTCAATTTCGTTCATTCTTACAGTTCTATGATAACAACGGACATTATTAACACTGTATTGCATAAAACCTTCATCTTCATCCTTATTATAAGTAACAACATTTTTAATTAATTTAATTGCTGAAACAGGACAAGTTTGAACACAAATTTCACATTTAACACATTTATCAGTGATTTTAGCTAACCTGAAAATATTAGCAGGGTCAATAGCATCAACCGGACATGTACCAACACAAGTATTACATCTTACACATTTTGGCGCAACAGCAATAATTTCCTCTTCAGTTTTAAAATCATCCAACTCAAATTGGAAATCATCACCATCATCATCTAATTCAACAGATTTTAAAAGAACTTCACGTTCCAAACTTTTCATCTGCTTTATAAACGACACATTCATATTATTACCCGCTATGTTATTTATTAATAAATTCTTTTAATTCATTTGATTTAGGGAATTTATCCATCCCAAATCCTTCAATAGCTTTACTAGCTACCCAATTACCTATTTTGCAAGATTTTTCTAAATCATATTCCTTTAAATAAGCATATAAAAATCCGCTGTTAAAACTGTCACCAGCACCAGTAGTATCAACAACATCACATTCAAACGCTTCAACATCACATTCTTCATTATTATTGCAAGCATAAACTCCCTGAGAACCTCTTTTAACAACAATAGTACTAATTCCACTGTCTAAAAATTTTTTTGCCAACTGCTGATATGAGGACTCATCATCATCTAATAATAATCTTAATTCAGATTCATTGATAAGCAAAATATCACATCTGTCCAAAATCGGTTTAATCTTATCAAATCCTTTTTGAACATATAGCATTCCAGGATCAAAACTCAAAATACAATCTTCATTTAATTTATCAAGCAAATCTATTTGAGTCTTAAATGAATCGCCAACAAAAGACGTATAATGCATTATTTTACATCTCATAATATTTAATGTATTAATTTCATCAATTACAATGTCATCATTAACTCCAGGATCCACATAAAGACACCTGTCTCCATTAGAGTCAACGAAACCTATACATTTACCAGTATTTCCTCCGTCAGAATAAATTAGATTATTTGAAAAAACTCCATTAATTGCCAAGTTATATTCAATTAACTCCCCATCATCATCTTCAGCTATTTTGCCTATGATTGAAGTTGATATGCCCAATCTAGATAATCCCACAATTGTATTTGCTGCAGATCCGCCAGGAGTATCCTGACTAGTTTTGATAAAGCTTTCTTCATCTGCTCCAGCAATATTTTCTACAGAATATAGTTTATCTACATTTAGAGCTCCAAATCCTATAACTTCTGCATTTAAATCATCATCAAATATTTCCATATTAAAACCTTATTTTAATAAATCCAATAAATTATAAATTTTATCTCCAAGTTTGCCATCAAAATTACCTGCAGATATTCCAATAACACCATCAACATCAATAGCTGCATCAATACCTGCTTTTAAAGCTTTAAACATTGCATCCTCATTTATGGCATTGACAACAATTTCTGGAATATAGTTTACATTTTCCGGTACTTTTGACTCTTCTCCCAATTTTTCTTTTAAAGAGGGACAATAATAATGATTAGTGGTCGGACCAATTTCCGGATAATTTGTTTCAGGTTTTGAAGCTGCTGAACAAACATCAAAGGGAGCAGTTACACCTTCAACTTCCATTATAGCATTGATTATTGCATCTCCCGCAGTTATTACTGCATCCGGAGTTTCACATAAATACCAGAAGTTACCTCCCATTATACCATCATTAATTTTGAATTTTTCTTCAATTTGAAAGTCAGGAACTGCAATTGGCACATTTATCATGCGACGACCGTATTCTTCAACAATCCATTCCCATCCATCACCGCAATGGCCTACAATATCCATCATTTCAATATAATCATCACTTTCACCATCTGCATAGTCAAATATGCGCGTAAATGGCTTAACCAGTACATCTTGCCTTAAACGATAAGATAATTCAAATGCAAATTTTTCCTTATCATCGCCGCCTAGCCAATACTGTACAACAGCACCGAAACGACCGTCAGGAGTATCACTTTTATCTAAAAAGCCTTCAACACCACCTTCAACTCTACCTATAACTGCACTCGGAGTTGAAGTAGAGTCATATGCCGCTCTTTTAACAATCTCTTCAGTTGGTCCTGTAATTAAAGCCCTTACATATTTACCTTCAAAAGCTTCAAAAAAGGTATCTTCAACTTTATCATAATTCATTTTATCCAAGACCTCCTATGTCTTCACCACGAATATTATTTCGCATACTGACACTTTCTTTTAATATTTTATCATAATTTTTATCATTAACAATTTCAATAATCGGATAATTATTTCCATCAGACACTTCAAAGAACCTATTTTTTATCTCATTTGAAATATTATATTCCGTAAATAATTTATTTAAATCCTTTTGTGAGTTATAATCATTAATAAATTGTAAAACTTTATCTTTATCATAATTTGCATAGATATTTGCAATTACAGCAGTCGCTATTGCGCTTGGAGATACAATAGCAAATTCAGCCACTTTAAGAGGGTATTCATTGCCGTTAAATGATATTGATATTCCATTGTTTTTTCGGGCAAAGTCCAGAGCCTCCACATCCGTAATACTATCACCAATGTATAGAATATTATTAATATCAACACCATATTCCTCAATGATAGTATCAATAGCTAATTTCTTACCCAATCCACCGATGACATCAATTTCCTTGATTTTTTCATAGATTCCCATCTTCGGGATTTCACTGAAGAAAATTTCGTCAAACAAATCATAATCATCAGGATTGTCCAATATTTGATTTTTATATTCTGCTATTTTTTCTAATTCTTCATCATTTAAATGTAGTGCATCTACATCAACATTTGTGTAAAATGTATTTTCAAATGGAAAATCCATATAATTAGATAGTGCTTCAATATATTGGCCATAACTAGTACTAACTATGTAAGTATTCATAGCTCCCTTCAAGTATTTTAATAGGAATTTTGAATCCCTAATTGCACAAATATTGTTTTTTGAAAAATCAACCAGATCTTTGTTTTTAAGATTTTCAAGTACGAAAAATGGTAAAATAAACTTTAAAGTATTTCCTACTTTATAACCCTCTTTTTTAACAACATCAACAAGATAATCATCATACAAACTGAGGATTTTAAATAGTTCACTACCATTTTCGATGAAATGTTCGCATAATTCAAATGCATTATCGTTAAGCGTCAGTGGACCTTCACAGTCAGTTATAAAAGATTTTTCAAACATCAATTCACCTAAAGTTAATAATCCTTATTGAATCAACAGGACAAATAGCTTCACAAGTTCTGCAGTAAATACAATTTTCCTCAATAAACTCAACATGGTCCTCTGCCAAAACCAACGCATCAGCCGGACAATTTCTCACACAGATTTCACAAGCCTGACATTTGGTTGTAGAAATGGACAACTCTCCTTCCCTTTGCTTAAACAGATAGGATCTTGCATAATACAAATCCAAATCTTTACTATAGTAATAGTCATCATAAGCTCCAATAGCATCAAATTGACATTTTTCAACACATTTTCCACAGTAAACACAATTGTCATTAATTGATATTGGATTAGGGCCATTAAGCTCTATAGCTCCAACAGGACAGACATTATAACACTCACCGCATGCAATACATTTTTTAGAGTAAACTTCAATGTTTCTATCCATCAAATAAGAACCGAACAGTCTGTCAAACTTATTAAGTTCAATACTTGACTCTAAAACAACACCCAATTCTTTTTCCATTTGCTCATTGACTTTACATTCAATGTAATTTTCAAAATTTTGGTCGTCAAATTCCAAAGCAGTTGCTTTTGCAACCTTTTTAAGAACAGAATTCAGGCTGATTAAATCAAGAGATAATCTTTTCATATCATTATCTGTAATGCTTGAAACAATATCAAATGATTTAATTTCACTATACATCTTATATGCTTTTTTACGTGAAGCATATCTTATTGCACCTGAAGGACATGAATGCATACATTCCTCACATCTTGCACAGTATCCTGGATTGATATAAGGCAGTTTATTTGTTCTTCCAACGTTAATTGCACCTGTTGAAGGACATACTCTAGTACAGGTCATACAGCCGATACATTTATCCTGATTGACAACGATTGCTTTACCTCCCTTAACTGTTTTGGGAAGTAACTGACCATATTTAATCGCATCAGTAGGACATACTCTAAAACAGTACCCACAGCGAACGCAAGTGTCTTTGTCGATTTCACTATGCGGTGGATTTTTGCCATCATTGAATATATGGATAGAACCGTTTTTACAAGCCTGTACACACGCACCACATGCCTTACATAATTTAATGTTAATGTTCGGAACTTCTTCTTTAATAGGAGGATCCATTTGAACATCTAAAGAAATTGCGTCATATGGACATGCATTTCGACATAAAACACACCCAAAGCAGGTATTCTTTATTTTCACAAGACCGTCAACATCATCCATATAAATCGCATCAATAGGACATGAACTGAGACACGGTTTATCAGCGCAATTTTCACATTTTGTCTGATTAATTAAGTAATCAACATCAACATGCCTTAATGGTCTTGGAGTTTTAGTATAACTATCAATCATAACACTCACTCCATTAAAATCTCCTCATTTAAATTAGATGCCTTCACAGTAACATGAATAATTCTATCTTCAGCCAGTGAGAATTTGGCTATGAAATATTTGATTACTGAGAAAGGACATGTCTGGTAACATATACTGCATCTTAAACATCTATCCTTATCCCTGACAATAGTATCTGCATCTTCATCAAATGAAATGCAGCCTGTAGGACAGTCAGGAATACATAATTGGCATTTTTTACATTCATCCTTATTCCAATCAATGATTCTGATTTTAAGCCGGTTAATTGCATTGGAAATAATTTGGAAACTAACTTCTTCATCAGGAATAATCTTAAGAGCCTTCTCCCAAATTTCATCTAAAGGAAGATCATATTGCAGCAAACTATCCTTTTCAAGCGCTCTTAAATCTTCTTCTTTTGAATTAACATAATCTTCAATATAATTTACTGCAAGAAGAATCAAATCTTTTTGACCGTTGAAATTTTCAATGAAGACCTCTTTCATTGCTCCACTGACAGGGCAAACGTCAATACATTCTCCACAGGCAATGCAGGTAAGCTGATCTACATGCAGTTTATCGTTAACAAGTGAAATAGCCCCAACAGGACATTTTTTCATACATTTTTTACATTTGATACATAAAAAGTCATCGACAATGTATTGCTTTTTTGAAGGAATAATATTGAATTCCGGCATGATTAAATGGTTTTCACCACATTCCAATGTTTTCGGGTCTGTAGGACATACTTCAGCACAGAAACCGCAGCGAATACATGCACCAGGATTGATTACAGGAAAAGTCAATCCTTCTCCGGACTCATCATCCTTTTCACGGATAATTTTAATTGCATTTGGTGAAGGGCAGGAAACAGTACAAGCACCGCAACCAATACAATATTCCTTATTCACTTTTGGAAAGTCTCTAAATCTTTCTGGCTTTTCAGCAAGTTCAGGTAAAGATTTAGCATTAGTAAATGCATCAGCCCATGCTTTTTTTGCAAAATCATAAATATACCAAATCAAAGATGACATTTACTTTACCCCACTAATATCTGTTAAATAAGTTTCGCCATGCTCATTTGTAACTGCAACACGTTCGGCGCAGGCAACACACGGGTCACATGAAGCATAAGTTGAAACAGCATCAGAAACTGAAGGAACATCCCTAATCATGTATTTGGCACATGAATCCATATTCGGAATACTTGGAGTTCTAATGGAAATATGTTTAATCAAGTTACCGTTAGTTTCAATAGTGTATGTTACTTCACCACGGGGAGCCTCATTTCTCCACTGGGCATATCCTGATTTGATTTCTACAGGAGTACGGATTTCACCTTTCGGAATATTTTCAATTGCCTGTCTGACTAAACTAATACATTCAGGTATTTCATCAAAACGGTTTAATGTTCTTGCGTAGTTATCTCCCTCTTTTCTCCAGATAGTATTAAAGTCGAAATAATCTTTATATGTTGGGTGGTCTTCACGGTAATCATATTTAATTCCGGAACCTCTGCCGATTGGACCAACAGTTCTTCCCTTAATGGCTTCTTTTTTAGTCATGACTCCAACACCTTTACAACGAAGAGCCAAAGCGGGACCTTCGGCAAACATTTCCCTTGTTATCTCAAAGCCCTCTTCAATCTTTTTGAGATTTTCCAGAATTGGCTTAAAATGACGCTCATCAGCATCCATTTTTACTCCACCAACAACATTCCAGCCCATGTTAACTCTATTTCCAGTGAGTAATTCAATGGAATCCATTGCATATTCCCTCAATTCCAATACATGCATGAATAAAGTTTCATGGTCCATTGATTTGAAAAATGTTGAGTTTCCAAGGAAATGACTTTGAATTCTGTCTAACTCGTTGGTAATGACCCTTAAAAATTGTGCTCTAGGAGGAGCTTGAACACCGCAAATTCTTTCAATTGTTTCTGCAAAAGTCTGGGTATGTTCATAGGAACAGATTCCGCAAACCCTTTCAGATAAATAAATACCTCTCTGCCAAGTTTGACCTTCAATAATTTTTTCAATACCTCTGTGCACGTAACCATATTCAATTTCCGCTTTTACAACATGTTCTCCTTCCGTTTGAAGTTTAAGTCTTATAGGCTCTTTTAAAGCAGGATGAATAGGACCAATAGGCAATATCATTTCTCTTCCCTCCCACGATCAGCAATAGCTTGAGGACCAACAGCCAAAATGGCCTCCAAAATTTCACTAGGCCTTGGCGGACATCCTGAAACTGCAGCATCAACTGGGACAAAGTCAGAAGCGGGAGCATAAACATGACCTCCCTCCTGATTGAATACATCACCAGATTGCGGACAGTTTCCAATAGCCACTACAATTTTTGGTTCAGGAGCTTTGTCGTAAACTCTTTTTAAGTTTTCTCTCCATTGCTCTGTAACAGCACCTGTTAATAACAGAACATCAGCTTCACGAGGATTATTGTGAACATAGATACCATATTGCTCCAAATCATATCTCGGAGATAATAATGCAACGCATTCAACATCACATCCATTACATCCGCCACAATTTACGATGCAGACATGAATTGAGCTTTTCCTCACAATATCCTTAATTGAATCTAACATTTTTACCCTCTTTATCTAGAATTTTTTAATAATTGGAATAATTCTTTTTGACCTTCCTTTAATACATCAGAATAATTTTTACCATCCATTATTTGACCTGCCAATTTTTCTTTAAGGTTATCACCATCTTCCTTAGACAATAATCCCAAATTGCCAACAAACCAGCAAAGCCTTAAATCAGCGTGTAATTTTTTAATTAAACATTGATAATGTGCAGTTTCAAAGGTAGCATGCAAAGATAATACTTCAGACATGTCCAATAAATCAAAGAACATGTGTTCTACTTCCTCAGGAGTACAGTCAAAATCTTCAGCTAAAGGAAGTATAATATCCCTTTGGCATACATAGGTTTTTACCATACGATCTTTCATCATTTCTAATTTTGCTTCATCATCCATTGAAATCACATCATTATATCATGCGTAATACTAAATAAATAATTATAGCTATTGTCAAACCAATAGCAGTTTCTTTTCTTCCATAACCTGGTCTTTCACCCATGACAAAACCAGCTAAGAGAAATCCAATTCCTCCCAGAATCATATTACCTGAATTAAAACCTAAAATCCAACCAACAACAGACATTATGCAAGTTTTAATATCCAAACTACTATCAGCAACGTAAGGTTCGCCATGTAACTTATAGCTGTATAATAATCCCAAAATGGAACCGATGACGAATGTAAGTAAATAAATTAAATAATCTAACATAATATCTCCTTAAACTGGTTTATAAAGTAATATAAATGAACATACAATTACTATAAATGTTACGAAAAACATTATCTTTTCTAATTTTTCAACATTATGTGTAAAATGACCTCTACTAGTTAACAATACAAGAATAGCCAATATCAACCCCAAAATTGGGATTGGAGCTAACATTGTGGAATGGAGAACTGTTGCAAGTAAACCGACAACAATTATACCTATTGCAACCAATGAAGTTAAATATACAACGACTTTTTCCGAACTCATCTTATCCCCATCCTTAAATTAATATCATTATGACTGTTCCAATAAAACAGACTGCTCCCATCGTTATTTGACTCATTACAGAATGATTCGGATTTAATATTGGAGTTGTTGAATTGATAAATCCTGTAATAAACGTTAATACAATCATTCCAATAAGATAACCTACTGCACTTAATGGTCCAAAGAATATTGTTAAGAATACCCATAGCATGACATACCATGAAATTGATTCTGAAAACATTATAAATCCTCTTAAGAATCCAAAGTGTTCAGTTTCAAAACCTGAAATTAATGCTTTGTCTTTTGTTATTCCAAATGGAGAGTATGGAGATTTTGATAACAATAACAAGAAAAACATTATAGCGGCAAGAGGTATTGAAAATGCCAATGGACCGTTAGTAGCCTGATAACTAATAATATTTCCTATATTCATTGTACCTGTCTTTAAATAGACAAGAACAATTGCTGCAAATAATGGTAGTTCAGTTGCTGCTGATAAAACAGCCCTTACACAACTTGCTTTTCCATAAGGGGAACCTGAACTAGAACCTGAGTTATGCTCAACAATTTTATAAACGGCATAAACACCAAATAAAATTAATAATGAATCATGAGCAACCGGACCTACAATTACACCAACAATCCAAATTGCAGCCAGAATAAATACAATACCAAGATAAAATGGCATGGATACTGTTTTTGGAAATGCTGTCTCTTTAAAGAAGAATTTTAAAGAGTGCAATAGATGCTGTATAATAGGCGGACCTGGTCTTTTCTGAACACGTGCCATTATTTTTCTGTGCAAACCTAAAAGTAAGCTTCCAGCAAGGAATGCAATAATTACATTGATTAAAATATCTGCCATTAAATTCATAATACCACTAATATCCAGTAAACGGTTCTTTCACCCTTTCTTC
>NZ_JAZTXC010000014.1:0-34396 GCF_045636185.1 Methanobrevibacter sp.
ATTTACAAAATTACAGAGCAATACCAGTAGTATTAAAAGATTTCATAAGAAAACACATCATCAATCACTTCCACAGATATGTACAACACTTAGATGATGAAAATATTGAGAAAACATCAAACAAAGTCGAAAATTACTACAGACAAACTAATCCAGAAATAATAAAGAAATTATACAAGACTAAAAATGGAATTCTAACATTTTTAGACTATCAAATGAAAAATTGGACTGAAAAACATCTAAAAATAAAATAGGCCTATAAAATTTTACAGACTCCTAAAAATGAAAAATAAAGAATTATATTATAGTTAAAGCATTTGGCACTTTTTTAAGCACATTTTCCTTAACCGGAATCATTGTTGATGAAGCAATGGAAAAGTCAGCAGAATCAGCTGCTTTTTTATCATCAGTTTCACCGATAATTGTAGCATCCAAAGCATCCTGCAAGTTTGTTACAGTGTTATCCAATACCCATTTATCGACATCAGAAATTATTATCTCATCAACATGCTTATCCAATTCATTAGCCAGTACCCAGGAAATAAACCTGCCCCCATGTAATGCAACAGTATTTCCCTGTGCAAGATTGACAATTTCATCCAATGTATGTTTTAACTGGATATTTTTATACATATTAGAACTGACAAGCGTGGCCCAGTGTGCATCACCAACAGCATATGATCCAATTTTTCTTGGATAAATGTAATCCGGTCCTGCAATTTTCACTGCTGTAGCCAAAGCGATTAAATCATGCTTTTGAACAGGCAATCCCCTATTAGGGAATTCTTCATTAATAATTTGAATAACTCTCGGAAGACCAAATTTACCTCTTCTTGCAGTTCCAGGTTCAAATCCACACATATATCCATGATGATTTTTAGGAAACCCTGTAATTACCATATTTAATCCTGTTCTTAAACCTGCACGAACCTCATGTTCATAAGCACCATTGGTTGCAACAACCTTTCCCGGAGATAATATTCTGGCTGCGGCAATGGTTTTAGCAAAAGCTTCTGTGGTATTTTCACATCTATTGAATGGACCTCCTTCAACAACAATAACATCAGCACCAATTTCAATTGATTTTTCAAAACCTGTGATGACCTCATCATAACCATCACCAACAAACATGATTGATTCCAAACCCTTACCGTGTTCTTTGGCTAAATTAGCTATATCAATAGCTTCTTTTAAAGGAGCTGCATGACCATCACCTGTTTGTTCAGAGGTTACATTAACAGCAACAGAAGAAGATAATCTAACCCATTCTTCCTTATCTGATTTTTGTTCCAATTCCTTTTCTATCAATCTTTCATGTATTCTTCCACGAGGACACTCTGTGAATGCAGGACCTTTATTATAACATTCCCCGCCACAGCCACTAATATTTTTAGGAAGTCTCATTGCACCATTTTCACCAAAATGATCAAGGTCAAGAGGAACATCAACGACATCGTGAACCATTTGCATTACTTCAATTCCACGCATTCCAAATTTTTCGGCAATATCTGAAAATGCATATGCACAAATATGAATCGGAGCACCAATCATATCCGCTAATCGGCAATTCCCAATCAAATCCATTAGCTCCAAATCAGAAGCACAAGTTCCTGCAACGATTTCCGTTAAGTCACAACCTAAAGGAAATCTTTTAAACTGCATTCCCAATTTCATTGTTTCATCAAGAGATAACTCGGAAATTGCATCAACAACTGCAGTAACATCTTTACTTTCCATTTTTGATATCTCTATCGCCGCATCATCCTCATTAACTGCTTTTTTTATTAAATCATACATGGAATAAACTCCTCTCAATATCTATTGTTAAATTATATTTCAGTGAAATATTAAATAAAAACTTTTCGTTTTTAGGCATACCCAAAACTAATTTTAATCATATATTAAAAAAAATAAAGTAATACTTTTACTAACATATTGATAAAAAAAGTAATACTGTTATTACTAAATAAATAAAGCATATAAAAAGTAGTATTACTAAATTGAAGCCCTATGTAAAGATTTAAATAGTAAGAAGAATTTAATAAAAATTATTACTACATGTATAACTACCTAACTGAAATATGTCTAACAAATCGATAAGAGTAACAATGTAGTAACTATCCTTCCAAATGAAATAATTTATTTGGAAGGAAAAAATTTATAATGGAGACAAAAAAATGGTTCTTTCTAAATTAAAAGAAAAATTAGAAGGACGTAAAGAAAAAGGAGACAAAAAAATGAAAGTAGCAATTTTAGGTGCAGGATGTTACAGAACTCATGCTGCAAGTGGAATTACAAACTTTGCAAGAGCTTGTGAAGTTGCAGAAGCAACCGGAAAAGAAAACATTTCAATGACCCACTCCACAATCGAAATGGGTGCAGAATTATTAGAATTAGCTGGTGTTGACGAAGTTGTTGTAGCTGACCCAGTATTTGACGGCGAATTCACTGTAGTAGACGACTTTGATTACGCAGAAGTTATTGCAGCTCACAAAGCAGGTAACCCTGAAGAAGTAATGCCTGCAATCAGAGCAAAAGTTAATGAATTAGCTGAAACCGTGCCTAAACCAGCAAAAGGTGCTATCCACTTTACTCACCCAGAAGACTTAGGTATGAAATGTACTACCGACGATTCAGAAGCAGTTGCTGATGCTGACTGGGTTATGACCTGGTTACCTGAAGGAGGTATGCAACCTGACATCATCAAAAACTTCGCTGATGATATTAAAGAAGGTGCAATCGTAACTCACGCATGTACTATTCCAACTACTGGATTAAACAAAATTTTCGAAGACTTAGGAACCAATGTTAACGTAGCTTCCTACCACCCAGGTGCTGTACCTGAAATGAAAGGACAAGTATACATTGCAGAAGGATTTGCTGACCAAGCTTCCATTGACACCTTATTAGAATTAGGTCAAAAAGCAAGAGGATCTGCATTTACATTACCTGCTAACATGGTTGGTCCTGTATGTGATATGTGTTCCGCTGTAACTGCAATTACCTACGCAGGTATCTTAGCTTACAGAGACACCGTTACCCAAATTTTAGGTGCTCCTGCAGGATTTGCACAAATGATGGCTAACGAAGCTTTAACCCAAGTAACCGCATTAATGCAAGACGAAGGTATCGATAAAATGGACGATGCTTTAAACCCTGCTGCATTATTAGGTACTGCTGACTCAATGAACTTCGGTTCATTAGCTGAAATTGTTCCTACTGTATTAGATTACTTAGGTAAAGACGAATAGATACAATAAGTTTAATTGTTGGTTAAAACCAACAATTTTAACTTATTTTTTAATAATTGAGCCAATTAGTTATTAAAAAATAAGTTAATACTTTTTATAAATTATTTATAAGAGATGAATGTTGATGATTGACGAAATATTAAACAAAGCAAAGCAAGGAAAAGAATTAACGGATGATGAATTTTTAGAATTGTTAAATATCGATGACGAAAAAGAATTAGAAAAATTATTCAAAGTAGCTTGCGATATAAGAGATAGTCAATCAAAACTAATTAAATTAACATCAACAGTGCATCTTACAAATAAATGCCTAATTCAACCTAGATGTGAATACTGTGGATTTGCAGAAGAAACATCTTCAACAGGTTATTACAATGCATTTTATAAATCCAATGAAGAGATATTAACTGCTGTTAAATCCATTCAAGAAGCACATATTCCTCGCGTTAGTTGCTCTGGAGGATATGGTTTTAAAGGAAAACAAGCAGTTAATGCCTGTAAAATTGTAAAAGAAAACTCCAATTTAGAGATTCTGGTTAATGTAGGTGGAGATTTAACTGAAAAATCCGTGAATGATTTAGCCAACTTGGGAGTAGATACAATATGTTGTAATTTGGAGACTATAAATGAAGACGTATTTTATCAAAGAAAACCTGGAGACTCACTAGATCAAAGAATATTAACATGCAAAAGAGTGAGTGATATCGGAGTAGGATTATCCTCAGGTTTACTTTTAGGGCTTGGTGAAAGTAAAGAAGATAGGATTAAACATCTACGTTATCTATCTAATTTTAAAACATTGGAAGAAATACCAATAATGGGATTTAATCCGTATCCAGACACACCAATGGCAGATTATCCGCCATTTCCACTGATAGAACAATTAAAGATGGTAGCTATTACACGCATAATGTATCCTGAAATTACGATTACAATGCCAACCCCAACTGTCGGACCGGAAAATGTGGAATTTTCACTTAGAGCCGGCGCTAATAATTTGGCTACTGTCATTGCTGATAATTACCCCCATGAAGTTAAGGGAGTGGGTTCTCCAAATTATGGCAATTACAATGAAGTGGTTAATGTTATTGAAAAATTAGATTTGATACCTCAAACTATTTAATCCCTATTTTTAAAATATGATATTATGGCATTTGAAAATATGATTAAAAACGCATTTGAAGAATCTGAAAATGACCGCAGATTTGGAGATACGCTTGAAGAAATAAGTGAAATTCAAGATTATATAAAAAATGCTCAAAAAATATATGTTCCAAATAAAAACGGCATTAAAGTCGATGTTCTGAATCAAGTTTTAAGAGAATATGACTTGCCTCAAGCTAAAATACTTCAAATTAATACCAATACTGCAGATACAAGCAGAATACCTGCCCTTGCAAAAGCTTATATGGCACTTGACCAAAGCGATGGTGATTTGATTATTGCAAGAGGCAGACTGGGAATTCCTGGATCAGGTTCACTTTTAATATTTATTGACAATAAAGGAAGAATATTAACCTGCGGAACTTCACCTTCACACGCAATTCATCAAAAATCCATTGAAGCTGCGGTATATGATGAGGCATGTGAAGCCCTTGAAAAAATTGGATTTGAAAAAGTGATTTAGATGGATATTGATACTGGAATTACATCAGAAGTTTTAACCATTAAATCTGAAATCCGATTGATAGATATTTTTAATGAGATTATAAATAAAAAATCTCAGGCATGTTTTGATTATATTGAAAGTTTAAACTTGACTTCAGATGAAAAAATAATAGTTATCGGCACATATTTTACAGGTGTTGGAATCGTTAAAAAATTAAGCGAAAAATACACCGACATCACACTGATTGATATCTATCCCCATTTAGAAGAATTATTATATACTTCCATTGGCGGAGAGTTGAAAAATCAAATAAAATTCTCATCTGATTTAGATTTAATATATGATGGAAACATTGTTATTGACACGACAGGTTTTGGCGGCATCAATGCTGAGCAATCATCAAAATTTGACGTGAAGGCATTTTTAATAGAAGACCCAGTAGCTGAAGACAATGACACATTATTAAAGAATAAAAACAATATTCGCGATAGGTTAAATGCTGTTAAATCACCAAATAAAGCAATTTTAAAAACCAAAGGCATTAATACAAAAACTTCAGGAACAATGACATTAACAATAGGCATCCTAACAAATTCATTAAATAAAATCCTAGAAAAGGAAGGTGTTCTATACAGTGCCTGTGAAATGGGC
The DNA here is from genome assembly GCF_045636185.1 of Methanobrevibacter sp. Taxonomy (GTDB): domain Archaea; phylum Methanobacteriota; class Methanobacteria; order Methanobacteriales; family Methanobacteriaceae; genus Methanocatella. Next base: position 5,512 of record NZ_JAZTXC010000014.1, read on the forward strand.
TTTTTTGAAGAGGTCATATTTAAAGAAAAAAATATCGATAAATTTATTGATTTAATAAACAACAAAGCCATAAAAATATCAACCATTAATAAATTTAGCCCAGATGATATTGTATTAACTGAATTAAATAAAATTGAATCAAAAATGATTTAAATGAAACTTAGTGAAATTATCGAATTTTTAAATAAAGAGGTCCCTCAGGATTTAGCTTTAAGTGATGATAATATTGGTTTAATGGGACATTATGATTTAACCGAAGAAATCTCTTCAATAAAAATATTTATGGATTTATATCCTCAAGATGACAATTATGAAAGCAATACATTAATCATTACGCACCATCCTCCATTATTTATCCCAAAAACTCCAACTTTTACAATACATTCAAATTGGGATATTATTAAAGGTGGTGCAAATGAAGCGCTTGCAGATTGTTTAAATTTAAAAGTTATTGAATCTTTCGATAAAAATACAGATATTGGGAGAATATGTGACGCTAATTTATCATACAAAGATTTAAAGAAAAATATATTGAATAAGTTCAATGAATTCACAATTGTAAATAAACCAAATGAAGACAAGATAATTAAAAAAATCGCCATTATCTCAGGATTCGGTTTGAAAAATCCAGAGTACATAAAATTAGCCAAAAAAAGTAATTTAGACATGATAATTTCCGGAGATGTGATACAGGAAACTGCAATTATGGCAATAAATTTAGATTTGACATTGATTGACCTGGGCCATCACAATAGCGAGGTTCCCGGTCTAGAGCATTTAAAAAACATTATTGGTAAATTAGATGTTAATTGTGAAATAATTAATAAACTCCCTATGGAGAGTGAGAGAAATGAACATTGATGAAATACAAAAAATGGAAGATAAAAGAGTACCAAAAGGAAAAATTGATCTTATCGGATGCGGAAGATTAGGTTTAAGAATAGCCATTAATTTAATGCAGGTACATAGAGGAGGACCAAAAACTATCGGTGCCTTTGATGGGCAGAAAATCTCCGGAGGAGATGTTATATTTACACTTCTTGGAGCTGAAATTGGAGAGGCCAAACCGGATTTCATAAAAAGATTATGTACACATGATGAAGATTTTAGAAACATTGAAAGCCATACAGAATACATTACCCAAGAAAATATTGATTTAATAGATGGAGATGTGGTAATTATAGTCATTGCCGGCGGAAATACAATATCAACTGCAGCAGAAATCATAAAACACGCACATCAAAGAGGTGCAAAAACTATTGGAACAGCAGGAATATTTGGTTTTGGCAATGAGAATATTGAAATTAAAGATATCTCTGAATATGAGAATGATAATCCTGCAATTGAAGAATTGAGGGCTCAAGGAATTACTGAAAATCATTTAATATTGACAACAAATAAATTAATTAGAGATATGGAACCTGTAACACCATATACCTTAGATGAAGTTGCAAAACTCATAACAATGAATGCATTAAAACTATTGAAAGATCAAAATGATTAAAATAGCTACTGCGGAGTGTTTTACTCACGGAAAAATAGGTTTGGAACTGCATGCTCTTGCTCAAAATTATAAAGACAATTTTGGAAACGAATATATCAAAAATCCTAAAAAATATGGTGATTTTGATTATAATGAGTTAAGCGTCATATGCAGTTTATTCATACCAACAATCGATGCGGTAAAAGACATATTAAATGTAAAAAGTCCTCCAAAGCCAAATTATCTTATTAAAGGAATTAAGGTTTATGATGAATCCGGAGATAAAAAAACCAGCAAAATTATGGCAAAAGCAGTTATGAATCTTACCGATTGCGATATTGCAATCGGAACAACTGCCGGAATAGGCCATGGAGCCATTACAATTATCACCCCAGAATATGAAATAACAACGATTACTGATGTCTATAGTGATTTGAGAGAAAATAACAGTGAAGAATTATTCCAAAGGTCACAATCAGGAATTGAAAAAACATTAGAAATAATACTGCTAATTTTAAATAAGAATTTTGAAAAAATAAATTCTTTAGAAAATATTGAAATTATAAAAAAATAGTTTTAATAAGCCTTAGGGGGGATTCGAACCCCCGACTTCTACCTTACCAAGGTAGCGCTCTACCACCTGAGCCACTAAGGCATAATCGAGAATATTAAAAAACTTTTTAAAAAAATCTAGTGCAGGGGAAGGGATTCGAACCCTCGAAGGCCTACACCAGAGGATCTTAAGTCCTCCCCCTTTGGCCGCTCGGGCACCCCTGCATACACTATAATTTTTTGTTTTAATAATATATAAATGTTTGGTTTTGATAGGATATATATCACTATTTGTAATAAACAAGAATAAAAATACTATTTAAATAATATGAAAATTAAATATAAAAAATAAGTTATATGAAATTATTTTATAAAGACTAATTAAATCGTGGTGTATCACATTGATGATTATTGATATGGAAGAATGTGGGATATGTGAAGATTGCATTGATGTCTGTATGGAAGAAGCAATAACAAAAAAAGCATATAAAGTAATTATTGACCCAGACAAATGCGATTCATGTGGTGAATGTGTTGATGTTTGCCCTGTTGGGGCCATCTATGAAGAATGATCAAATATGAAAAAAAGATTTACATTAGTTGATTATGCAATTATAATTTTAGTAATATGTGCAATTGCATTTGCATTTATTCACATTTCAAATGATGATAAAAGCGTCAATGAAGTAACCTCATATGACTCATCAACATTGAATAAGGTTGGTGAAAAATATTTGGGTTATTACAGGCAAGGATATATCGTAAACACAACAATGCATGGTTATAATTCAACCAATGGAGAACCAGTCACATTACACGGGAACATAAAATGGCTGGATGATGAAAGAGGAAGTTATGTAAAGGCTCTTGTTACATGCAACGGTACTGATTACCTTGCAGGACTTTATAATCAAGTCCCTAATGCAGAGATTTATATTGACACTATGACTTTAGAGATAAATGGGGACAAATATCCTAATTTAGTTGAAATTAAAACAAATCCGAAAAATATTACTTCACTTAATGATTTAATTTCAGGAATTCCAAATAATGCCAAATATGAAATTTCAACAACAATCACTTTGAATTCCCTTGAAAGCAGCAAACTCCAAGAAATTACTAATACACTATATCACAATAATGGAAGAATTTCGATTAAAGGTTCAAACTCAGGACTCACTGACCAAATAACTATTGTTAGAGGAACCAATAGTGAATTAACACAAATGAATCAAATTTTAGGCAACTTCAGTGGAATAACAAATGAAATAACCATCAGAATTTATAACTGTAGTGATAATGACATTAACACAATCCAAAATAATTTTAATGTCACAAATATCCAAAAATATTAAGTTGTGTGATTTATGAGTTTCATTTATTCAAAATTAACATCCATTTTAAATATAATAAATGACGAATTCCATAAATCCTTTTTATTTTCAACGATATTTTCAATTATAGCATTTATAGAAAAAGAATGGGTTAACAGCTTTTTTAAAGGATTATATCCCAGTGAAAATTTTTTAGGATTTTTAAAGAAAAATTACATATTAAGAAATCATATTTTTAATCCGCTAATCGTGCTGGTTGTCTTCGCTGCATTTTTATCTCTGTCCCTGAGTTCTGTCTCTTTTAGTTTAATCGAAACATTAATCATTGCATTTTTATTCTTCTTTATTGGTGCGGCGGTTTTGCCCAGATTTTTTTTAAATGATATGAAAAACGTTTTGGTTTTTAAAAGAAGGGATATTTATTCAATCGGATTTTGTTTAATATTGGTGAGTATTGGATTTTTCTTTATCAGCATCGCTTCTGTTGGCGGAATTCCTATTTTAAAACCGTCAATTAGATATTTATTAAAACCTGCTTTTACTATGCCAGTATTTTTAATAATACCTGGAACATGCATTTTAGCTAGTGTTTATTTAAAAGATTTCCAAGACAAAATAATAACCCGTTCACAAGTTAGATTCAGATTCCTTTTACTGCTCATTATTGATGTTGTACTTTTATTAACTTTAGGCTATAGGACACCACTACTTGCAGCATTACTATTGCTGATTATCATAGCATATTATGGAAATATAATAGCAGTTTGGGAAGTTGTACTTGGAGCATTGATTGGTGTAGGTGCAATAATTGGAATTGGTTATTTCAGATCAGTTAAAGAGTTGACAATCAGCAGTGCAATAGATCCTTTCTATACATTAAAAAGTAGGGCCGAATTTACACTCCATGTTCTGAATTTGCTTGACATTGCCGGAGGGAATTTCGGTGTGACCCATGGTCAAATACTTGCAAGCTCAATACCTGGAAGTGAACTTGGACCTAGAATGATGGTAGGTAAGTTAATTGCCTGGAGAACAGAAGTAACTGTCACCCCAACACTTATAGGACAAATGGTAGCCGATTTTGGAAAAGTGGGCGTCGCTGTTGGGATGTGTCTTTTAGGTTTTATTTTGGGTATCGGATTTAAGATAATGAGAAAAACAAAAGACTATTTTTATATTGGACTTTACAGTTTATTATTAACTTATTCAATTTTAGGTGTCGAAACCGGAATACTGGATATTCAGGTTTTATTTTATTTTGCAGTAGCTATTTTTATTTACTTTACAATAATCTTAAAATCCATTCTTAATTAGTAATAAAAATTTAGAAAAAGTTATGTCGCCAGTATTACAAAAGTAATACTAAATCCAAAAAAATAAGGTGAAAAGTATTACTTTAATAATCTTTATATAAGAAAAAAAGAAAAAATTTTTAATATCAAGAATATATAAGGATAATTCATTTTTAAATTGAATTTTAATCTCAAATACTTGATAAATATACAAAATAAGTAATACTTTCATACATTTTAAAAGTATTACTTTTAATAAGGGAGGAAAAAATAAATGCATATACCTGATGGATTTATCCCATTTTGGCAATGTATAATCTACTACATCATATTAATAGTAGCATTGTATTTTGCTAGTAAATGGGCAAGAGAAAACCTTGATGAAAAACGTATCCCTCTACTTGCAGTTCTTGCAGCAGGTATTTTTGCTATAATGTCTATGAATATGCCAATTCCATTTGGAACAAGTGGACACATGGTTGGTGGAGCATTAGTAGCAATTATATTCTGTGCCCCTGAAGCAGCGATACTCGTATTTACCGTCGTATTAATTATCCAAGCTTTAGTCTTTGGAGACGGTGGAATTACTGTATTAGGAGCTAATGTATTGAACATGGCAATTATCGGAGGATTTACCGGACTATATACATTCAAAGCATTAAAAGACAAAATCGGAATTTACGCATCTGCAGGAATAGGTGCATGGTTAGCAACCGTACTTGCAGCACTTGCATGTGCAATTGAAATGGCAATAGCTGGAACCTTCCCAATAAATGTTGGAGTTCCATCAATGGTGTTATACCACGTATTCATTGGAATAATTGAAGCTGTATTGACCGTTATTGTCCTAATGGCTTTAAACAAATTCAGACCTGATCTTTTGGTTTGGAACAAAAATAAAATTGAAGGAGGAGAATAAAATGGATAACCGTGATAAAACATTAATAATAGTTGCAATAGTTATTTGTGTCATAATCTGTTGTCTAGCTCCTTTTATTGCATCAGGAGATCCTGATGGATTAGAAAAATCTGCAGAAGATGCTAAAGTACCTGAAGAGAAAGCAACTGTAGCAGTTGAACCCCCATTCCCAGATTACACATTTGAACCTCTTGAATCCCTTGGTGAAGTAGGCGTACTTATTTTAGGTGTGCTGCTGACACTATTATGTGGATGGGGAGTTGCCGAAATCGTAAAAAGAAGAAGTTAAATTTTAACTTCTATCTTTTTATACTATTTTTTATATAATAATTATTACAATAATAATAAAATTTTTTAGAGAAATATTATGGCTGATATTACAAAGGCACTCAATTTAGATGAACTGGCATCAAAAGATAGTCCGATTCATAATTTAGATGGAAGAATTAAATTAATATCTACAATATTCATTATTGTAGTTGCTGCTTTTTCAAATAACATATTTATACCGATTATTTTAGAAATATTTTTATTGATTGTTCTTAAAATTGCCAAATTATCATATGTTGATTCATTTAAAAGATTGGGATTATTACTTCCTTTTGGAGGAGCAATCATAATCTTTCAACCGTTCATACATCCAGGAAATGTTTTATGGTCCTATTCATGGATTACAGTAACCGACACCGGATTGAACTGGGCAATATTATTAATTACTAGGATGATTACTTCCCTAACATCCATCGTAATATTATCTTCCACAAGCCCGATGCAGCAGATTGTTGCTTCATTCAGAAGATTGAAGATGCCAAAAGACCTTGCTATGATTTTAAGTATAATGGTTAGATTCTTATTTGTGTTCATTGATGAACTTGCAGCAATCAGAAAATCCCAGAAATCAAGAAACTTCCATATCCACTCCAAATTAACCCCATATAAATGGAGAGTCAAACAGGTTGGATATGCTATTGCTATGATGTTTGTCAAATCATATGAACAGGGAGAGCGAGTTTATAAAAGTATGATCAGTCGTGGATTTTCAGATGAATCCGACTTATTTAATGAAAAGACTTCACTTGAAAAATCCGACTACATATACATTATCACGATAATAGTATTAGTAATAATTTTAGAAATAATTATAATCAAATATTCAAATGATTTAGGATTCTTCGGAAGGAATTTATCTATAAATTAATGAGGGGAAATAAATGAGTGACATACATCTATCGACAAAAAATTTAAGTTATACATACCCTGATGGGACCCATGCATTGAAAAATGTGAATATGGATATTTTAAAAGGACAGAAAGTCGCAATAATGGGGCCAAATGGTGCTGGAAAATCAACATTATTTTCTCATTTTAATGGATTGACAGAACCTACATCAGGCCATATTGAACTTGATGGGAAAACTATGAAATATGATAAAAACACACTTTTAGAGGTTAGACAAAAAGTTGGAATCGTATTTCAGGATCCAAATGATCAATTGTTTGCACCAACAGTAAAAGAAGATGTTGCATTCGGCCCAATGAATTTAGGATTAAGTTACGAAGAAGTAGAAAAACGTGTTAGTGAAGCCTTGGAATTAGTTGGAATGGAAAAGTATAGGGATAAGACACCACACCATCTAAGCGGAGGCCAACAAAAAAGAGTAGCTATTGCTGGAATAATAGCTATGAGGCCTGAAATTATGATACTTGATGAACCGACAGCAGGATTAGACCCTGAAGGTGTTGATAAAGTATTGGATATCCTAAATGATTTAAACGAAGATGGCATGAGCATTGTAATATCATCACACGATATAGAAATGGTAAACGGATTCGCCGAAAAAATCTTTGTATTGAATGAAGGAGAAATTCTTGCAAGCGGAGACAAGCACAACATATTTTCCAACAAAGAACTGCTAAAAACAGCTCACTTGAAAGCACCGATAGCAACAGAAATATTATATCAACTAAAAGACAACGGATTTGATGTCGATACGACTAAAATTAGTATAAATGAAGTAGTTGATGAAATAATAAAAATGAAAAAAAATTAATTAATGGATTTTTTTCTCTTTAACCTGTCTTTAAGTTTTGTTATAAACTCAAATTCATCCTCAAAATCAGGATGATTACCAAATCCACAATTAGGACAGTGAACTTGATTACAGTTATCATGTTTTCCACAGCTTGTACAACCACGGTTTTCTAATTCGTTTTCATCAAATTCAAAACCGCACATTCTACATATCATAGATAACACCCAAAAAAAGTTTTAAAAAAATAAATGAAAAAATTGAAGCTATTCTACTTCAATATTTTCAGCTTCTTCCTTACGAAGACAAATATCATATCCTTTTACACTCATTTCAATAGGATCGCCTAAAGTAGCTACTTTTTTAACAGTGATTTTAGCGCCTTTAACAAAACCCATACCTAATAAGTGTCTTCTCAATTCAATATCTCCGGTTTTATGATATTTAACAAGAGTTACGGTTTCCCCCGGTTTTGTATCTTTTAATGTTTTCATCACATCACCAAAATTATAAAAAAATTTTTAGGTATACTAAACTTTGTATCAAGCATTATATAAATATTTAGTTTAACCAAAAAATATAATGATAGTTAGATTAATCCAAATATCATATACAATACCTTACAGTTCAACGGCTATCCGAAACCTGCTAATCCTCCTATTTGGAAAATCAGGAATGAAACAATATATGCAGTTACAAGAGTAATAGCACACATAGTCAACGGCCATTTATAACTGTTTGTTTCCTGTTTGATTGCACCCAAAGTTGCGAAACATGGTGTGTATAATAAAGTAAATGCCATGAATGAGAATGCAGATAATGGAGTGAAAGTATCATGTATCAATGAAGTAATACCCTCTTCATCATCTTCTTCCATACCTGCCAATGTACCGAAGGTTGAAACAACAACCTCTTTAGCAGTTAAACCTGCAAGAATTGCTACTGCAGCTTGCCAGGTTCCAAATCCTAAAGGAGCGAAAATAGGAGCAATAACATTACCAATCATACCTAAAACACTTCCAGCAGATCCATATTTTACACCTAATGGGAATATGCTTAAAGCCCATAATACAATTGAACAGGCAAGAATAATAGTACCTGCTTTTCTTAAGAATCCCTTTACTTTTTCCCAGGTGTGTAATAAAACACCTTTTATTGAAGGTATTTTATATGTTGGAAGTTCCATAACAAATGGAGTTGATAAACCTTTAAATAAAGTTCTTTTAAGGATAGCTGCAACAATAAGTGCAACAATAATACCCAATACATAAATTGCGAGCAATACAGTACCTTTGTGTTGAGCAAAGAAAGCTGCAACAAATATACCATAAATTGGCAATCTTGCCGTACAGGACATAAACGGTACAAGCATCATTGCAAGCATACGGTCCCCCTCGTTTTCCATGGTTCTGGTTGCCATGATTGCAGGTACGCCACAACCGAATCCTAAAATCATAGGGATGAAAGCTTTACCATGCAGACCAACAATTTTATGCATAACTTTATCCAATGTAAATGCTGCTCTTGCCAAGTAACCGCAATCTTCCAAAATACTTAAGAACAAGAACATTAGAATAATAATCGGTAAGAAAACAAGAACTCCACCTACTCCACCAATGATAGCATCACAGATGAATGAGGCGAGATATTCATTAGCAATAAACCCACTAACCCATTCAGCAAGCCAAATGAAACCTGTGTCAATGGCTTCTTGGAAAGGGCCACTAATTGTAAACGTTAACTGAAACATTACCCACATTATACCAATAAAAATAAAAGGGGCTAAAAATCTGTTTGTAACAATCTTATCTATTTTATCCGTCATAGTTTCTTTTTCAACATCAGGTTTTTTAACAGCCTCAGCCATTAAACCACTAATATAAGCGTACCTTGCATTTGCAATTACCTCTTCCGAACCTTCATCGTAAATGTCAGCAAGATGTTTTGCAACTTTGTCAACTTCCCTCATGATTTTGGAACTCATGTCAGATTGTTGAACTTTTTGTATAACAATTGAATCTTTTTCTAATAATTTAATTGCAGTCCATACAGAAGGAACATCACATAAATCATTATCTTGTTCAATGAGGACTTGTAAATCAGATAAATGTTCTTTTAACTCATCCCCATATGATAACTTAAGACTTGAATCTATAGGATTTGCAGAAACTCTTTCCACAGTAGTTAACAATTCTTCAAAACCCTCTTTATTTTTTGCATTAACTTCAACAACAGGAAATCCAAGCAATACACTCATTAATTCAATGTCAATGATGTGATCCTTTTTCTTTGCAAAATCATTCATGTTAAGTGCCATAACAAGATTAGCACCCAATTCCATCATTTGGACTGTTAAGTACAGATTACGTTCTAAATTAGCCGCATCAACTACATTAATAATTGCATCAGAGTCATCATCCACAATGAAATCTCTTGATACGATTTCTTCCATAGTATGTGCACTCAATGCATAATTACCAGGTAAATCAACAACATCGTATTTATAGTCCCCATGTATAAAATTACCTTCCGCCCTTTCAACAGTTTTTCCGGGCCAATTTCCTACATGCTGACGCATACCAGTTAATTGATTAAATACTGTAGTTTTACCCACATTCGGGTTTCCAGCTAATCCAACAATTAATTCATTCATTAACCATTTCTCCCCACATGTTTAAATTTATAGAGAAAGAATATTAAGAATTTAATCTTAATAACATCTCCCCAATTAAAAAATCATTTTAGTTTAGTTTCAACCAATATAAAAATTTCAAAGTTAGGTTAACCTAAACATAATAAGAATTTTATTTTTTGTTCTATATAAATGTTTAGGCATACCAAATTTTTATAATTATTATGTTATAGAAGCTTTTTCTAATTTTTTTAACTTTAATTTATATAAAAACCAATTTTTATTTTTATATTTTTTAATTTAAGGAATTTTAGCCTTTATTTTACTTCCCCAAAATGTAAGTGGTAACTTGCATACAAAAAATCAGCGCTACATAATCAAAAAATGATCAGTGAATATTATAAAAAATTTAGGCATACCTAAAAAAAATAAAAAGATTTATATATGATAAATGAAAAATTATGAAATAGTGATAAGAATTAGGTAAATATCTAATTTAATATTACTATATATGTTGTTAGTTAAAAACAATATACTACACTCCGATTTGTTAGATTAGTCCACAATAATCTAATTTAATAAAATACATATAACTACTCTCTTGAAATTAAATATGTTCATCATATTTAATTTCACATATTCAATTTATGTGATTTGAATGTCAAAAACAAAAAATTGCTGTGAATCCGCAGATAAAGAAAAAAATACCCTAAAGAGAATATTGAAAAAAATTTGGACATTTTTCTTTGGATGTAATTGCCATTAAACCTATCATATATCTACTTTTTTTATTTAATATACTATTGAACAATAGGACTTATTTTAAAAAACTTTAACTTTTCCAGTTTAAATAAGAAAAGACTTAATTCCACAAAAAAGTTAAATAATAATGAAAAAAAGATAAAATAATAATTAATAATAAGCTGGTATTCATATGGACCGGAAGAAAAAAATAATAGTTGCAATATTAATTGTCTTTATAATAGGAATAATTACTTTAATTGTGGGTGCTATTTATATTAATACCACTGGAGGAGATTTGGCTTCCGGAAACGGTAATATTTTAGTTTGTGCAATTGATGAAAGTGAATCAAGACCTGGAATGGGTGCAGTAGACATGGCATTCATTGTTACACTAAGAAACGGTAAAATTATAAACTATACTGCTATATATCCTGGAGGAATGACCCACCCTAATGCAAGTGAACCTGCAGAAGCACAAGCACAGGGAGCAGGACCTAAACTATTGCTTCATGATTCATTTTGGGATAGCAACAATGAAAAATCAATGAAACTTGCAAAGGAAATAGTAGAATACCAAACACAAATCCCAATAGATGCAGTTGTAGCAATTAACAGTAAAGGGTTGGACGGAATATTGGATGCTGCATCACCATTAAATATTAATGGAAGCAAAGTTAATGCCAGCGGTATCGATATTATCCGAGAAGAGCAGTCAAACGATGGGGTATCAAGAGGAGATGCTGTATTAGACATTGTGCGTGCAGCAGCCGAATCTGCAACAAACCCAAGTAAAAAAACTGCAATGATTAATGTTGCTTTAAGTGAATACTCTAAAGGAAATATTGTAATGACTCCACAAGGATCATTTGTTGGGTTATTAGCAACCGAAGGTATTGAAAATATACTGTGAGAAAAAACCTAATTTAATAGATTATTATCTATTAAATTTCAGGTTCTAATTTTTTAATAAATATTCCCATGAACACCACAATCATTGGAAAAAAAGCCACATACATAATCAATATTATATTTGATGGAACAATATCGCCCATTACTGTAGAAGCAGCCATTAACATTATTAAAAGAATTACAGGAGCCAAAATAGCTGTAAATGTATAAATTAATATAAATGCATTCAATCTTTGAGAGTAATCTTTAAGTTTAACATGCATATCAAATGAAATATCATCAGCTATTACTCCCAAACTATTGGCTAAATTACCTCCTACACGAAGTGTACCTACAATTTGCTGAACAGACCTTGAAAGTCCATCAGAACCAACACGATTGGACATTTCCAAAAGTGCATTTTCAGTTGACTCACCATAACGAACCTGTTCCAAGACACGAGTCAATTCATGAGAAAATGAACCATAATGGGCATTTGCAACAGTAATTAATGTATCATGCAATCCCTTACCTGATTTTAATTCAATACCCATGTGACGTAAAGCATAAGGCAATTCCTGATTTAAATCATTGTAACTTCTTTTTTGTTTTATTTGCGGGTAGACTTTCATTAAAATATAAAACATCATGCATAGGACAATAAACATTAGAGAAATCTCTAAACCCATAAAAACAAACAAAATTAAAGAAAAACATATTAAAATAGTTATAACTTTTTTAGATAAAAAATTATTAATAAAAACATCTCTAAATCTATTAAAAAAATCATTATTTTCATTTGAGATTTGTGAAATATCAAATTCTTTATCTTCACTGCTTCTTGAGGATTTAAATGAAGAAAATTGAAAGTTAACAAAGAAATTATAAAACATCAAAATAAAATTTCCAATATTGATAAATATCTTATCGATCATCAAACCACTACCTGCTTAAAATAATCTGATTTAAAACTTTCTGAGGGTTTTTATAATACAATTCCAACATTGCCTGAACACCTTCAACTGAACGAACATCATGATTAACCATATGCTCTAAAACCAATTGGCGATTACCTATTTCCTTATATAAATCATTTAATGAATTTCCACTTAATTTAGCAATTTCAGTTAATGTTTTTGATGCGATACTCACATTTTCAATAGTATCTGTTTCCGGATTCCATTCAAAAATTTTATTTAACTGGACAGTGCCCTCTTCTATCCCAACAACCTCAGCAACTTCACTGATACGCCTATATGAAACACCATTTGGCATGTAAATCCTGTTTTGCATAACAATAAAATCAATAGCTGTAATCATTATTTCCGGAACTGACATTGGTTCATTTGTTAATCTAGTTATTGTTTCTCGTGCATCATTAGAATGAAGGGTTCCAAATCCAGAATGTCCTGTATTTAAAGCAGTGAATAATGTTATGGCCTCATTAGCACGGACTTCACCTACAATAATGCGGTCAGGCCTTTGCCTTAAAGAATTTTTAACCAAATCGTTCATCGTTAATTCTCCCCTATTTTCAGTATTTGATGGTCTTGTTTCCATTCTTATAACATGTTCATGAGGTATTTGAAGTTCCAGCGTATCTTCTATCGTTATAATCCTTTCCTTTGGATTGATTAATGCAGTCAATGCATTAAGTGTTGTTGTCTTACCCGAACTCGTCCCCCCAGATATGATTGCGTTGGCGGATTTTACACCCAATCCGTCAAAGCATAACCAGAAAAACGCTGCAAGCTCAATGGATATTGTTCCAAAATTAATCAGATCAATAATAGTTAACGGATCCTTTTTAAATTTACGAATTGTTAAAGAAGGACCATCGGCAGATACCGGAGGAATAGTAGCGTTGATTCTTGAACCATCCATTAATCTCCCGTCCAAAATTGGAGATTCCTGATCTATCCTTCTGTTAATTTGCCTTGCCATTACATCAATCAAGTCAGTTAATTCTTCCTCATCCTTAAAAACAATATTGGTTTTCATCATCCCATACTGTCTATGATATACAAAAACCGGCTTGTTTATGCCTATTATCATAATCTCTTCCAGGTCATCATCATGAATCAACGGATCGATTTGTCCATACCCAACAATATCCTGGAGCAATTTATTGGACAGGGATTCCACATATTCACTGGACATGCCTCCAGATTCAAAAGATAGCCTAGAAAATAAAAAATTTTTAATGTCGTTCAATAATTTATTTTCATTTAATTGAAAGTTTTCACCACTGGATATTGCTAAATCTACTAGATTTTCCCTTAGTTCTGCTAAAAGCATTTTTTCTTCAGGAGTATATTTTTGTTTAAACACTTCATAAGTCGGTATTAAGCTATTATTGTTATTTATGCCATTCATTGAAATCACCATTTTTTGAAATTTATCGTAAAAATAGATTAGTAATACTTATTAATAAATTTTTATTACAAGTGAAATTATAATTATAAAGTAAAGACAATATTAAAATATGACTAGAAAATGCAGTTGTGGCAAAAATTGTTATACGACTTTTGAAAATTTAGGCAAAAAAATTGAAAATTTACAGGAATGTGAAAATTGCAGGGATGTTCAAATAAAAAAATTCAGCCCATTAAAAGAATTAATTGATTTTGATGAATTGACCGGAGATTACATGAAATGTTCATGTGGCAAAAGGCCAATTGACATTGTAATGAGCCACATTCTAAAAATAATGATTGAGGAAGAAATCGTACCTGAAAAAGCTACACTAAGAAGAAACAGCCCTATACCTTTAAGTAAATTCTACTATAGCAGTTTAAATCCACAATTTATTAATGAAGACTCATTAATTTTACTGCATTCTAATTTTAACAAAAAAATAGCCTCAAAATTAATTGAAGAGGTTCCAGAAGTAAAAGGAGTGCTTAAAGGAAGTCCCCAGGATACTGTTGGACAACTTAATAAAAATAGTGAAATTAATCATTTTGAACTCCTGGAAGGCTGTGACATTCAAAGCAATGTTATGAGAACACTGATGAATGAAAAAATTATAACTAACAAAGAACAATCCAAGCACCATATTGAAGTTGCCCCAACGACCGAATCAAAACTGGTTAAGCTACATAACTACATAAAAAATAACAATATTGAAAAGGGAATTGCAGTGGATGCAATGTGCGGCAGCGGCGTGATAGGAACCTACCTGTTGAAATATGGCTTTGAAAAGGTAATATTTAATGACATATATCCTGAAGCTATTGAAAACTTAAAGGAAACTCTTGAAGTAAATAACATAAATGAAGGTTATGAAATACATAATGAAGCCTTTGAAGACTTGGAAATCGAACATGTTGATTTATGCATCATTGACGCATTTCCAAAAGATGATGCATCTGAAATAATAGAAAAAGGAGAAAAAATAGCAGATAATGTGTTGATTATCTAAATAAACATCTGCATATAGATAACAATGGCTGGAATAATCAGAACTCCCATCAGATGAGACTTGCCCAAACCCAAATAATGCGGCAGCATTCCCATTGCCGTTGATGTGATTAAAGCCAACACCATGTATCCGACAGGCGCTCCATAATAGAATATAAAAATAAACAATATCAGAATCTGAAGCAGAATGACAGCTATCGAAAGCTTTTTATAATCAACACGACCCATTAATTTGGAAAATGAATCACCTAATTTTAATGCCAAAACTAAAGAAACAGATACTGCCAAAAGAGAAGCAAAAATATAGATAATCAAATGATTTAAACTCATTTTACTAACCAGATAAGACATGTAAACTGCAATACCACTTCTAGGATTGCCGATGATATAAATTGCCATTAAAGAAAAAAGACAATCAGAAATATTTAATCCTGAGGTTGCAAGCAGAAAATTAACTGTATCATCATCCTCATTATCGCTTGCCCCACTTGCCGCCTGAGCAATAACCGTTCCTTGAGCAGGACCAAAACCCGGCAGAAATCCCAGAATGGCTCCAGTAATTCCTCCGGCAAAGATACTTTTGAACTTATTAAAGTCTATATTTAAATCATAAAAAGAATTTTGATGAGGAAGCATAGAACTATCATTTAAACTAAATAAAATGGTGCTGACACCAAACAATCCGGAAAAAGTACACATTAATGAAACTCCAGAAGATATTGGTGTTTGAAAAATCGTCCAGCCCAAAATTCCTGAAAGTACAAACAACAGCAGAGACCATAAAAAGTCCCTATGAGAACCCGTAAGGGAATATGTTAAATAAATTGAAGCGAAAAGCAAAATCATCCATGTGAACGGTTTAGAAATCTCATGCAGCATTGGCAAAAGCGCAGCAAAAATCGGAAGCATCAATATTGTAACAATAATGGCTCCAAAACCACCGACACACACAATTCTTATTACTTCCTTAGCACGGCCTTGCAGCACCATCCTATGACCCGGAAGAATTGATGTTGCCGTACCCTCTTCGGGAACACCCAAAAGCATCGACGGGACGAATTCAATTAACGCATGTGCAATTGACATTGCAACCATCAACACACAAAGAAATTCCGGACTTAAAAAAGTCAATAAAAATGCTGATGAAGCAAAAAGGATTGCTCCAGCAGTATTAACATGGATACCAGGTACCATGCCAGTTGTTGTACCCACCATTATTCCTATAAAACATGCAATCACTAATTCAAACATAACATTTAGTGAGACAAAATACTTTTTAAAGCTTGTTGAAGATAGTGATAAAAATTGTTCCGAACCAATAAGGTTTATATATAAATATACACAAAATATGCACAAGAGGTGATGTTATGATAACATGCTCAGTATGTGGCTGTTTAAACGATCCATCAAATAGGGTATGTGAAGAATGCGGTTTTGACATGATTGATGAATCAGAATTAGAATAATTATATGGTGATGACTGAATCAAGTCAAAACACCATAATTCTTATTTTTTTTTATAGAATAACCCTTTTTAAAACAGACCAATTCCTTCCAACCATCAAAAATTTTCACGATTGAAATTCAATGATTTCATAGATACTCTTGACAATAGTTTTAACAAATCTTCACGGGACATGTTCAGCTCTTCACAAATCATATTATCCCATTCAATTTCCTTTTCTTCCAACAATTTAGCTGTTTTAAGACCTTTTTCAGTTAAAGTAGTGATATATTCCCTTTTATTGTTGGGATTAATTTTGCGCTCAATCAAACCTTTCTTTTCAAAATCGCTGAATGCCCTTGATACACCGCTTCTATTCATAAAGCATGCCTTAGCAATATCTGACTGGTTAACATCAGGTTCAAAATAGAGTAACATAAACATATAATATTGAGAATATGAAATTTCAGTTTCATTATCAATGAATTTGTTTAAATAATAGTCATGTGTTTTTTTAAGTGAAATCAAATGATTTAAAACAAAAGGAGAAAGTTTTATAATATCTTCATAGTCCACCATATTATCACATTTAATAATATGATTATACTACTATTTAAATGTTGTTTTATGCAACAATTTATTGGACGAAAAATAAAAAAAGAATTTGAAAGATATTTACATTAATCTTCCAATACCAGTAATTTCAATACTAGCTACATCATCTAAACCGGAGATGAATTCTTCGGTAGATTCAGTTCCACCTTCACCATCTTCAATAGTGAAGTTTAAAATTAAAGCTACTAAACCAAATGCAATTGGTTCTTCAGAAATATTTTGGAATTCTGCATCTTCAGGCATTCCTTCTTCAATAGTTACTTTTAATGCTTCTAAGTCTACTTCAGGACTTTCAGGCATAATTTTCATAGTTGCTAATACTTCAGCCATTTTAATTCCTCCATTTATCTAAGGACCTTCAAATCCACATTCACATTTGTAAGCGTGACCAAAGGTACGACATTTTTCACATCTTGCAATTTTTGCCCCACATTCTGGACATTCGAATTCAACAAATGGACCAGTTAATGGGATTTCTTGTTTACATGAAATACATTCTACAGTTTTCATTTTTAATCACCTATTATTAGTGTGTAATCGAAGTTATAATCATTTATATTATCATCTATAAGAGATAAAACCCTTTCAGGGAACTTTCCATTCACAACATAACAATTAGTCCCAAACCTTAATAAAAGAGATGGTAACATTACATCAATCGATGACTCTTGAAAAGTTAGTAATTTTGATGCATCGATTTTACTTATGAATGTTGAACCCGGCTCTTCCGGTTCTTGGGTATATATACCATTTACATTTGTTACTATAAAAAGGTTCGCATTTAACAGATGTGCAACATATGCTGCAATCGAATCTGAAGTAACATCCCATGAACATTCAAAGGGATCTTCATTTTTTAAAAAGTCAGACACCACAAAAATTGGAGTGAATCCTTCATCTGAAATTTCATCAATTTCATCAATTGAAAATGCCAATTTTGTAGAATCGACCTTATCATCTACAAGCTTTGCTATTATATCCATACAATCGATTGCAGTATAATGAGTCACTTCCGCTGAAAATCTTTGATCAGAATCATATTTTCGTATAAGATTTGCAAACTCACCGCCACCCAGAATAATTAACGAATCTGTGTTTTTTAGTTGTTCGGCAAGTTCAATTGCATAATCTGGAAATAAACTTCCCCCAATTTTTACAACCTGTTTTATGATATTAATCACACCCACATTTAATTAAAAATAGCTATCATTAAAATGATACTTACATCATAAAAGTTTTAAATCACCAGTCACTTCATCAATAATTTTATCCTCATCAGGACCAAGTGCTAAAACTGTAACGCTTGATGTAGGTATCTGAGTCCTTCCAGCATCAATTACCAAATAATTTGTAATATTCTTTTCATCGGCCAATCTTTTTAAAGCAAATAATTCATCAGCAGTTTTTACTTTACAAACTACTTTAGCGTAAGCCTCATTTTCCCATTTTCTAATCTTATCTTTGCTTGATTTTTTATAAGAACCTATAGACCCATGACAACACTGGGCGGCAATCTTACCTTTTCCCATTTTTAAATCTGTTCTTACAACCATTACCTGTTTCATAAAATCACATTAATTCGGACGATTAATTAATTATAATTTAGTAATGAATTAGTATATAATTTTTATTGAAAAAAAAGGAAAATTTGTGAAAGTTTAAAAATTATTAAATACATAATTTTATTATTAATAATTATTTTTTAATTTAAGGAGATAATAATGAGTCGTATTTCAATACTTGACAAGGACAGATGTCAACCTAAAAAATGTGATTATCTTTGTATTAATTACTGTCCTGGTGTCAGAATGGGTGAAGACACCATAGTTATTGACGAAGATACTAAAAAACCATTAATATCTGAGCAATTATGCGAAGGTTGTGGTATTTGTACTAACAGATGCATATTCGATGCAATAAGCATTATCAATTTACCGGAAGCTGTTGGAGAGCCAATCCACAGGTTTGGCCAAAACCAGTTTGAATTATTTGGACTTCCAAGTTTAGAAGAAGGAACTGTACTTGGGCTTTTAGGACCGAACGGTATCGGTAAATCCACAATAATGAACATTTTATCTGGAAATCTAATTCCAAACTTCGGAGACTATGAAAATCCTCAAGATAATTGGGATAATGTAATTGAATATTATAAGGGTTCATCACTTCAAACTTACTTTTCAAATTTAGCAAATGGTGAAATTAAAGCTATTTTAAAACCACAAATGGTAGATCAGTTACCTAAAGTTGTAAAAGGTAAAGTTAAAGATCTGCTTCAAAACGTTAATGAAAGGAATAAACTCGAATATGTTTGCCATGAATTACAGCTTGAAAACGTTTTAGATAGAAAAATGGAAAACTTAAGTGGTGGGGAACTTCAAAGAGTCGCAATAGCCGCTACAGTATTGCGTGAAGGAGATTTCTATTACTTTGACGAACCGACATCATGGCTGGATGTATCCCAGAGATTAAATGCTGTGAAAGTAATCAGATCACTTGCAGAAGAAGGAAAAAGTGTTTTAGTAATTGAACACGATTTAGCAACCCTTGATGCATTGTCAGATAATATCCATATATTATATGGTACTCCTGGAGGATACGGTGTTGTATCCGGAAGAAAAGGTGTCAGAATTGGTATCAATGCATACATTAATGGATTTTTAACAGAAGAAAATGTAAGAATCAGGAGAAATCCAATCGAATTTATAATAAGACCGCCAACACCGGAAGATGAAGGGGATGCACTTGCAAGTTATTCTGATATTTCCAAAGACTATGAGGGATTTAAATTAAGTGCTGATGCAGGAGACATATTTTATGATGAAATAGTAACAGCATTCGGTTCAAACGGTATCGGTAAGACCACTTTTGCAAAAATGTTGGCCGGTGTTGAAAAGCCAACTACCGGCGAAGTTGATGAAGAAGTTACAATTGCATATAAACCACAATACCTAGTAAGTGATTTTGAGGGAAGCGTAAGTGACTTTTTATTCATGAATGCACCAAGTTACGGAAGTAAAATCTTTGAAAGTGAAATCATGACCCCATTTGCACTGGAAGATATGCTGGAAAAGCAGGTTTCCAAATTAAGTGGAGGAGAACTTCAGAGATTGGCAATAGCTGCAACCTTATCAAAAGATGCTGAAATCTATCTATTCGACGAGCCAACAGCATTTTTAGATGTAGAACAAAGATTAGTTGCTGCAAAAGTTATTCGTAAAATGGTTGAAAGCAGAAATGCAGCGTCACTTATTGTAGACCACGATATCGTATTTATCGACTATATTTCCGATAGGGCAATGGTATTTAACGGTACTCCTGGTCTTGAAGGACATGCATCAAAACCAACCGATTTAAGATCTGCAATGAACGAATTTTTAGGAAATCTAAATATTACTTTCAGACGTGACAAAGAAACAAAACGTCCAAGAGTAAATAAACTAGACAGTTACTTAGACCGCGAACAAAAGGAAAAAGGAGAATATTATTACTTGTCAGATTAGAATTTAATTATTCTAATCATTATTATTTTTACCACACCATTTCTGTTTTCAAATGATGCAATAAAGATTTTTTTAATAATTTAAATGGAATCCAACTCTTTTAAGATATAGCGTTTCAATACTCTAACTGCCTCTTCACCATCATCATCCAATCTTATGGAATCATTCGGATTTAAATCAAAAGCCTTAACAACGTTTTCAGCATCAATGTTTTTAACAACATCAACATCTTTTTCCTTTAGGATTACTGAAACACAGTCATCACTACATCCAGTAATTGAAACTATCTTTGCATCATCCAATATTGGTGAACAATTATTTGGCTGTGCAGAATATTCAGTTATACATGCCGCTACGATATTATCATTATCCAAAGCTAACTCAACAGTAGCTGCTCTTACAACCAAACCTAGAGGACTTAATCCACTACATGATACCAATGCTATTTTTTCATTCATATTATTACCTCGCCTGTTTTCTATCATATCTTTTTTTAACTTTTTCATAACCTTGTTTAAAGAAAGGACATATCAGCATACATCTGCTGCAGCCTTCTTTGTGAGCGGTACAAACTTTTCTCAGCAATTTTTCATTCTCATCAAATGCATTTTCTGGACATCTGTCAATGCAAATTCCACATGTTGAGCAGAAATCCTCAACCCACAGCATATCATTTTCCTTTTTGTAGGGAAGATTTTCAATTGAGGTCTTAATCATGAAAAAACCTAAATTAACTCCTTCCTTGAACATGCACATGTTACTTCTCGTTATTATACAATCATTGGATTGCATTGCAATTGACCTTAAACTTACACGGTCATCTAAAGGATGAATTAAATCTGCATTATAATTATTTTGTCTTAAAAAATCGGCTATTTCAAATGTTTTTTTACCTACATTCTGAAATTCCTCATCCTCCAGAATAGCCTTTTCTTTTGAATTCTCCATCTTTAAAATATCTTCAGACATTTCATACTTTAAAATAAGAATATTATCCCAGCCAATATCCCATTCTTTCTTAAAATCATCAGATAATTTAGAATAACTGACCCCAATAAAGCCTTTATTTAAAACTAATTCATTAAATTCATTTAAAAAATCATCAGAAGTAGAAGTCAGAGGATTGACTGGATTTTCAACTTTATAAAAATTAGGAATAGGGTGATGATATCTTATACGCATATCATTAACCCTCAATTATTTTTTTCTTAATGCTTCAATAGCTTTTGGGAATTCTTCACAGAATATTTCAATCTGTTCTGTTGGAATTGAAAAACTAATACGTAAATATTCATCTCCAAACAGTTCAGAAGTATATTCTCCTTCTCTTGCAAATATTCCTCGGTTAAATAAATAGTTAGATAATTCTTTAGGATTTATGCCCGCACCAGAAACATCAACAGCCATCATATTTGCATCAGACGGATAAACAGGCAAGAATACACCATCAATTTCATCAACCATTTCTTTAATTAATTTCTGATTAGTGAATGAAATATCACGGATTTTATCTTCCCATTCATCTTTAGATTTTAAACCCGCAATTGCGCCGTACTGTGCTATTATGTTAACCCCTAAGTCATTAATAACTGCATTTTTAATAACATCAATGATAGGTTTTGATGAAACTACACTCCCTATTCTTAAACCAGCCATTCCAAATATCTTGGAAAAACTGTATATCGTCAATGTTTGGCCAGGAGCATAATTTTCAGCATGAAAATGCTCTCTTGCAAAATCCTTATAAGTTACATCATGCAATAAGTATAAGTCGTTTTTTATAGCAATTTCAGCAAATTCTTTTAATTCTTCCTCTGTATATGAGGAACCTAATGGATTTAACGGATCAATCAAAATTACCAGTTTAGTATTTTCATCCATATTTTCCCTTAGCAATTTTGGAGTTAATTTGTATCCGCATTCTTCATTATAAATAGGAATGTATCTTACATCAAGGGTAAAACGATTTGCAAAGTCCCCTATAATGAAATAACCTGGATCAGACAATATGACATTATCTCCAGGTTCAAGCAATGCCTGCATACATAAGTATAAAGATTCTGTCGCTCCAGCAGTTAATAATACTTCACAGTCATCAAATCCTAAATCATCCAAAATCAACTGCCTGAGTTCAGAGAAACCTTCTGGAGGAGGGTACTTGCAATATTCCTTTTCTTTTACACAAGCTGCCATTGCATCAGCTATAACGTCTCCATGAAGATGATTTGTATTTTGACCCATCCAAATCATGTCTTTATCTATAAACACATCTTCAAAAAAATCATTTGAAGAATCATATCCTTCAGGAGGTACCCTTTCTGTTTTTTGAAATTTTTTCTTAGGGTGTTTAATATCATTCATAATAATCACATGTAATTCCAAATAATTAATTTATTTAAAGTCATTTATAAAATTAATGCTAACTAATCCCACGGGAAGTGATTCGGAAAACTGCTTGCCGGCCTTCACCAATACTGCGATGGCGCTTTAAAGTAGCAATCCTCTGATTAGTTTCTTCACCACGTTCCAATTGGATGATAACTTTGCTCCAATATTGGAGAACCATACCTCCAACAGCACGAACATCATTATTTCCTTCATCATCAAATGCAGTGTAGATTTGATTTGTGACAATAACTGCAATATCAAATGATCTGGCAATTTTGGATAGGATACCCATTTGTTTACCTAATTCCTTATTAAGCTTTGATGATTTCATATCATCCACACGATATAGGGCAACAGCAGAATCCAAAATAAAAATATCTGTATCCGCATGATTTTTTCTAAGCCATAATTCTATAGCCCCAATATTTTCGCCTTGCTCTTGAAAAGTAGTCGGTTCAAAAACCATTATGTTATTAGCTACTTTAGAAAAATCATTACCCGCAATTTGTTTGATTCTATCAATAGAAATTCCACCTTCAGTGTCCATATAAATAGCTTTTTTACCATTTTTAGCAACATTTACGGCCAAACATAAAGCTAAATTACTTTTACCAGAACTAGGAGGTCCAAAAATTTGAGTAACAGTACCCTTTTCAAATCCCCCATTCAGTAAATTATCAATACTTGAATTGGTTGGAATTTTAAGATTATCTTCAAGATTAGCTAATACTTTCATAATAATACTTTGTTTTTTATAAAATATATATTATCTTCTTATGAATGTTGGCTGTGGCATTGTCAAGTCAACAATTGTTGATGGTTTTCTAGATTCCAAAGGTCCGACATCAATTACCAAATCAACATCACAACCTAATTGGTCTAAAATTTCTTTTGGAGTAGACAATATTTCTTTATCAGACAAATTAGCACTTGTAGTAGTGATTGGAAATATCCTGGCCAATTTACAAGCAATGCTGTTTTCAGGAACCCTTACGCCAACATGAGTTAATCCACTGGTGACTACCCGTGGAACAATATTCCTTTTATTTAAAATAAAAGTATATGGACCTGGCAGGTATTTGTCCAAAGTATCCTTTTGATAATTAGATATTTTGGCAACTAATTCAATAGAATCAGTATCGGAAACTAAAATAGACAATGGCTTCAATAAATTTCTTTGTTTAATTTTAAAAACATTACGAACTGCTTTATTATCAAATATATTCGCACCTAAACCATAAACAGTGTCCGTAGGATATATTATAACCCCACCATTAGCCAATACATCAATAGCTTCATCAATTACATTTTCATCAGGATATAAATTGTCTGTTTTTAATATTTTCATTTTTAAATAATCCATAATTTTTAAATAATTATATATGATAATTTCTTTATATAATTAAGTATGCTTGAAAGTTTAAGACCATTATTAACAAAAATATTAAATCCTCTTGCCCGAAATTTAAATATAAATCCCAATATTGTAACGGTTATTTCACCATTTATCGCTGTTTTGGCAGCATATGGATTTGCCAATCACCTATTAATTCTTGGTTGTATTGCTATTTTACTATCAGGATTATTAGATGTGGTTGATGGTGCGGTTGCAAGATACCACAACAGGTCATCTAAATTTGGAGCATTTCTCGATTCTACAATGGACCGTTTTGCTGATGCGATTATTTACATTGGTATAATATTTGGTGGATACTGTGACTGGTTCATTGGAATTTTAGCAGTTCATTCTGCAATAACAGTTAGTTACGTTCGTGCAAGAGCAGAATCACAAGGCGTTGACTGCAGTGTTGGAATCGCTGAAAGGGCTGTTCGTATGATTATTTTAATGGTAGGTGCACTTATTGGATACTTTACACAGCCAATATACTTTACTTACACGATTATTATTTTAGTAATATTATCTTATATTACAGTTGGACAAAGAATTTATCATGTTTGGAAGGCGTTAAAATGAGTGATTTAGAAAGCGCAGAAAAAATAGCTAAAGACATTAAAAAATTAGAGAGAAACCTAAACCAAGTTGCTCATATCGAATTTACCGGAAAAGAAAAAGAAGTTTATGATAGGGCTGTCGACTATTGGAATGATTCTAAATATTATCTTGAAAAAGAGGATATGCGAACTGCATTTGGTTGTATCGAATATTCACACGGTTTACTTGATGCTTTAAGGATTATTCATGACACTATAGATGATTATTAAAAAAAATGTGGAATTTAATCCACATTCATTCTATTTTAAATTTAACCAACATTGACCAATTTACCATCCAAAACTTTAATTACCCTATCTGCAAGTCTGGCCACAGCCATATCGTGGGTAACCATTATTAAAGTTACATTATTATTCCTATGCAAGTCAATTAATTGAGCAAGGATTTTAACACTTGTTTTTGAATCCAGTGATCCTGTTGGTTCGTCCGCCAATATAATAGAAGGGTCGTTGGCAAGTGCACGTGCAATCGCAACCCTTTGCCTTTCACCACCAGATAATTTAGATGGACTTTGGAATGCCTTGTCACGAAGACCAACTATATCAAGTAAAAACAATGCCTTTCTTCTCATTATCTTATTTGATAATTTGGATGTGAACATCGGAATTTCAATATTTTCAACAACAGACAAATTTGGAATCAAATTATGAAGTTGGAAGACAAAACCTATTTTTTGAGCCCTGAATTTATTTAAATTTTTATTTGAAGTTAAATCATAACCTGCAACATTGATATAACCTGAATCCGGTGAATCTAGAGCGCCAAGCATATTAAGCAATGTTGATTTGCCTGAACCGGAAGGTCCTATAATAGATACGAATTCACCTTCCCTAATTGTTAAATCAATTCCATTTAATGCCTTAATATGTCCGTTTTCATATGATTTGACTAAATTATTAATTTCAACAATATTTCTCATAAAATCACCTCATTCATACCTCAATGCTTCAGTAGGAGGCAATTTAACTGCTTTAACAGCAGGATATAATCCTCCAATAATTCCAACAATAATTGCAATTACAAAGGCCTGTACAAATATTTCCGGCGTAAATGATGGAGTTACATTCATCATAGGTCCCAAAAGCGTAGTAACAACAAAACCAATAACCGAACCGATAACAGCAGACAGGATTGTTATAACTAAAGATTCACCAACAATCATAGTCAATATCTTTCTATTGGACCATCCTACAGCCTTAAGAACACCAATTTCACGAGTTCTTTCAAATACGGACATCAACATTGTATTAATAATACCTAATGCACCAACAACAATCGCCAGAAGTGAAATACCCCAAGAGGATGCCTTAAGCATATTTAACATGTCTGCCATCTGTTCCATTTCCATAATCGAAGAAATAGTAGTAATATTGTCCCCATACTTTTCATCGATTCTGTCAGCCACTTTCTGAGGGTCTTGGCCACTGGCTACCTTAACATAAATATTGGAAATGCTATTGTTATCATCATTGATTTCCGCAACCTTAGTGATTGATGTGAAAACGGCCTTTGCCATATTAGTATCTCCAGTTTCATAAATACCCACTATTTCAAAGTCCTCGCCATCAACCGTAAGATTATCTCCCACGGATAAATTATTATCCTGAGCATAAACCTTACCTACAATAACTTCAGAAGAATTATTATTAAACATGCGTCCGCTACTAAGAGATATATCCGCCATACTGGTACCATTAGGCTCGATACCAATCAGCGTTTTCATATAATCATCACCAATCGGCGTCAAAATAACATAAATCGGCATTACTTCAGCAACACCACTGACATTACCTATAATCTCAGTCCAATTTGCATCTATAGTATTAGTACCATAAGCGGAATCCCCAGTGTCTTTACCACAGATAGAAAAATCAGAACCTCCCGCGTGAACAGTATCCTCAAAGGTCGATACCAAACCGTTTGTAATTCCACCAAGAGCAACAATAACTACAATGCCTATACAAATACCGACAATAGCCAAAATAGCACTGTTTTTTCTCCTGAATGGATTTTTAATAATGAACTTTAAAAATGACATAATAATAGATTATGCATAAACATATAAATAAATTATTCAACAAATGGATAACATACATTAATCTGGTGTTAACATGCAAGAAAAAGAGATTCTATTACAGAACATTGATAAAGTTCACACAACAGAAATGGGCATTGGACGAATATCAAAAAATTTAGGGATTTCCGGAGATGTTGTTGAATACTGTAAAAACAAAACTCTTAAGGAAGAATCCGTTGTTGAACATAAAGGAAAGAATTTTTATGTGACAATTGATGATTGCATTATTACCATCAATGCATCAAGCTATACCATAATAACCGCACATAAACTTTGAATTGAAAAATTTAATTAATTATTTATAATATTCTTTATAAATGGATATAATATGAAAAGAGAAAGGATTATTTATCTCGATTATTTAAAAGCATTGGCCATATTTGCAATAATAGCCATGCACATAGCAAGTTTTATGGCAAACACCAAGGCTTTAAACTTGACAATGCATAATCTTTCACAGATCGGCAGATTTGCAGTGCCTATGTTTCTAATGGTATCCGGTGTTTTATTACTGAATCGGGACTATGGTTCTTTTAAAGATTTTTTCATCAAAAGATCAACCAAAATAACAATACCCTTTGTATTCTGGGTTTTGATTATCATTCTTCTAACTATGTATTTTAACAAGTATACATTAGATAATCTATTGCCTGTAGTCTATACTTCTTTTTTTAATTTTGGCATATTATGGTACTTTTGGATGATTATCGGAGTTTATCTAGCTCTTCCAATCATTAACGAATATGTTAAAAATACTGGTTTGGAGGGAATTAAATATTTTTTAGTTATTGGAATCATCGCATCAATAATCTATCAATTCTGCAAAATATTTAGTCTTCATACATATTTGGACTTCAGACTCTTTATCGGACCTATTTTCTACATACTGTTAGGCTATTATTTGCATAATAAAAAATTCAATATTTCCAATAACAAGATTGTAATAATTTCACTGGCATTGTTTATTGTTACATCACTGCTAAAAACAACATTAAATATATTGTCTGCAGATTATACGATATTCTATGCTCTCAACAACCATACATTTGTTGATGGAGGAAATATATTCTTTGAAACATATCTTGATTTGGGAATCTTGGAAATTACTCATGTGAGCTCATTATTCCTATTATTAAAATATTTGCCTTTAGACAAAATATCCAAGTCAATCACCAAGTTCTTTACATCAGTTTCAAGATCAACCTGGGGCATATACTGTTCACATTCAATATTTTTAATATTAATACCTGGATATATAAGTAATATTCATTTATCAGGAACTAATACAATTATCTTAATAATTATACTATCTATTATCGTATTTATTATGGGCTATATCATAACGCTGGTTTTAAGCAAAATCCCATATTTAAATAAAATTTCAGGTTATAATTAGAAATATTTTAAAAAAAAAGAGGATGTGACGCAAAATTTTTAATCTAATTTTGTGTTTTTGATTTTTTTATAATTTTTCTTATTTTTAGTTGTTCTTTCTGTTTATTTCGTTGTATATTCTTTTTAGGTTGTGTCCAATTGTGTATAGTTTGAAT
>NZ_JAZTXC010000015.1:0-21152 GCF_045636185.1 Methanobrevibacter sp.
AGTACTTAGAATTTTACTAGTGATTGTATTATTTATAATATTTTTTGAAGTAGGATTATTTAGTTCATATACAATTGTCACAGCTGAAGTTCCGGATGTAAAGGGATTAATTGATATGCAGGTTACCCAGATAACAGGTATTTTCAATCCTCAAAACGTTAATAATGTATTAATTAAGGACCCAACTCCAGTTAATTTCACAAACCAGAAGGATGTAGCACAGAAAATGGAGCAGCTGTCGAATGTTGATGGTGTCAATGTAGATTCCATGAATGCAACTACAGTTGAAAATACTCGTGAAGGCAAATTCAATGTCACTATTGAAGCTTTAGGGTATGCTGCACCAAATTCAACTTCAGGACAAATTGTAATTAGTCAACAACCTTCATATAAAGTAATAGTTAAAGCTGTTGCTTCATACAGAAACGATGAACTGATAGTTGATACTAATACAATGCAAGTAGAATCTGTATTAAAATTATTTAAGTGAAACTATGATTAATGTTATAGGAATTGGTCAAAATCGTGAAAACATGACTTTAGGTGCTTTAAAAGCTATTGAAGAGTCTGATGTTATCATCGGTTATAAAAAATACATTGACCAAATTGATGATCTTATTGAAGGTAAAGAAATTTTAAAGAAAGGAATGGGCGATGAAATAGCTAGAGCTGAGGTTGCTATTCAAAAAAGTAAAGAAGGCCAAGTTGTTTCATTAATTAGTTCAGGTGATCCAGGAGTATTTGGAATGGCTAATGTATTATATCAAATACTTTCCAAATATGATGATGTAAATGTAAAGGTATATCCTGGTGTTTCAGCTCTTAATTACGCTTCATCTAAATTAGGAGCTCCTTTAAATGATTTTGCAGCTATTAGTTTAAGCAATATTTTAACTCCACTATCTGAAATTGAAAAAAAGTTAAAACATGCTCTTGAAGCCAATTTAATCGTGGCTATTTATAATCCTATTAGTAAAACACGTAAAGAACCTTTTAGGAGATTTAAACAATGTGTTTTAGATATTAAAGGAGAAGATGCTTTAATTGGTATTGTGGATAGTACTTATGAACCTGCAAAAGAAACTATTGTTAAAGTTAAAGATTTAACAGAAGATATAGTAAACATGTCCTGTACATTAATTGTTGGAAATGATTTGACTTATGTTCAAGATGATAAATTAATAACCCCTAGAGGCTATGTAATTAGAACTCCAATTCATGAACTTTCAAGAAATCATTATGAAAAGTTTTTAAATGGAGAAGTGGATCATGGTCCTAATCGTGAATGTGAATATTATCCCTGTCATTGGGACGGCCAATACTGTGATTTCTGTTATTGTCCGTTTTATCCATGCGGTGATTCATCAACAGGTGGAGAATGGATAAAGGGCAAAAATGTTTGGAACTGTAAAGATTGTATGTGGCCTCATCAAAAAGAAGCGGTTGAGTGTATAAGAGGACCTATAGAAGAGATTTTGGAAGAAGTTGATGATTTAAAATCAAAGAAAAAAACTTTATTAAAATTGAGAAGAGCATGCTTATTAAAAAATAATCCAAGAGATTTATAAGAGGGAATATAATGTCGATTAAAAATCTTTTAATTGAAATGAAAAACATGTCGGAGCTAATGGTTGATTTGGCTTACTCGGCTGTTTTATTTAATAGTATTGATGCGGCTGAAGAAGTATTGGCTTTAGAAAATACTGTAAATGCAATGAATTATGAAATTAAAAAAGAATCATTAGTTGCAGCAAGGACATATGAAGATGCTGAAAAGTTGACAGCATTACTCGAAATCGCTGAAGCTGCTGAAAGTATGGCTAATGCTGCAAAAGATTTAGCCGATTTAGTAATTAAAGGTATTAAACCACATCCTGTATTTAAGATGGTCATGGAAGAATCAGATAAGATGATTGCTAGAATAAGTGTAGTTGATGAATCTGATTTAGCAAATAAAACTTTAGGAGAATTATTATTAGTTAATCGTACAGGAATGAGGGTTATAGCTATTAGAAGAGGAGAATCATGGATTTATGGACCAGATAAAAATACTATGATTCTTGCAAATGATATTTTACTTTTAAAAGGAACTGATGAAGGTGCAGAGCTTTTAAGAAAATTGGCAACTGCAGCTTGTTCACTTGAAGATATTCCGGAAGAATTAGAAGACGAAGATTAAACTCAAAGAAGTGATAATATGAATAGGGGTAGTGATTTACATGAAAACCAAAAAGAAGAAGATTCGCACTTCACTATCTCCATTTCAGAACTTCTTTTCAGAACATAGTTCAGTAATAAAAGAAAGTTTTATAGCTCTTTTAATTTGTGCATTAGGAGATTTATTTGCCGGAATAATCTTGGGAAATATGACCTTTTTCTTAGAAACATTTCCAGGATTAATAGTTATTATTCCAGGCGCTATTGGTATGAGAGGAAATATTTTTGGATCTTTTGCTTCAAGACTTTCAACTAATCTGCACATTGGTATAATATCTCCGAAATTTAAATTTTCAGAAGAATTGAATAATAATATTATTTCATCTTTTGTTTTAACATTAGTACTGTCCTTGTTTTTGGCTATTATAGCAAAATTGTTCTGTATTCTACTGCATTTTGAATCAATTTCATTAATTGATTTTATATTTATTAGCATTATTGCTGGAATTATTTCCAATTTAATAATGCTACCTATAACCATGTTTGTTTCATTTAAAAGTTTCAACCATGGTTGGGATCCGGATAATATTACAACTCCAATTATTGCAGCTCTTGGAGATTTATTTACATTGCCTGCAATTATTATTTCAGTAATGATTTTATCCTTTTTTGATACCAATATATTAATTAAGGATATTATTTTTTCCGTTATAATTTTATTTGTTATAGCTGCTTTTATTTATGCAATTAAAAAGTCTGACGAGTCTAAAAAAATTATTTCACAATCAATCCCAATTTTAATTGTCTGTTCCGCTTTAGGTGTTACAGCAGGTGTAGTATTGAATGGTTCTGTAGAAACATTGCTTACTAATCCTAGCTTACTTACATTATTACCACTGTTTTCCGGTCTTTGTGGAAGTTTAATTAGTATTTTGAGTGCTAGATTATCATCTAGTCTTCACTATGGTTTGATTGAACCATTAAAAAAGCCTGAGGGTGAAACTATCCATAATTTTTTAATCTGTTATGTTTTAGCGTTGGTAATGTTTCCATTTATTGGATTTTTGGCTGAAGATTCAACTGAGATATTGGGATTAACAGGAATAGGTTTTATTAATATAATATCTATTTCATTAATTTCAGGTATTATTCTTTTATCAATAATGGTCTTTTTAGTTTATTTCATTTCAATTACCTCATATAATCATGGTTATGACCCAGATAATATTGTAATTCCTATTTCAACAAGTCTCACCGATGCAATATCAAGTATAATCCTTATTTCAGTATCAATTTTAATTCTTGGAGCGGTAATTTAGGTCCAGGCTTTTATTGTGAAGTCACATGTTTGGGTAATAAAATAGTTATAATTTAATTTATCTTTATCAAAATCTTTTGGGACACCTACTAAAACGGCTTTTGCATCTTTTTTATTAAAGTGAATGAAAACAATAGAACTGGTGTCATTTCCTTCAAACAAATCTGATAAGTCGTTATTCAAATAAATTTTTGTATTTGTTATTTTTTTACCAGCATGGCTTTTGAAATGTGTAGTGTCAATTGAGTATTCACATTCGTACTTTTCACTGTCGTCTATAAGTAGATAATAATCTGTTTTTTTAAGGTTTTGTGGAAATATTTTAAAGTAATTACAGCTGTGATCTTTTTTATTATGGTTGTGATTGCACTTTCCATCATTTAAAAAGTCACAAATTACGTATTTTTTGAAAAAATCGCATTTTACAACTCGTGTAGTACTGTAAACATTACCATTTTCCGCATCACTTGAACCTATTTTTACACTTGAAATATATGTATCATAGGGTTTTAGTTCCATATTGGAGTGAAACTTATTATTAAATAATTTTTTGGTAACTAGATTGTTGTAATCTCTACCAAGTTCCAAAAATTTAAAGTATGAAATGCTGTTCATAATTACATTTTCATCTCCATTAATAATTGCTAGGCCCACCCGTTTCGGTTTAAAGTCTTCCCAATTAATTGGAGTACCTGGATCATTTATTAAACTGTCTGCAATTTCTTCTATATATTTTTCTATATTACTGCTTTCTGCACTTTTAGAAATTTTTTCATGTGACATTTCAGAAGTCATTGCGATAATACCTAAAACCAATAAAATGACTATTCCAACCACCACTATTTCAAGTGTAAAATTTCCGCTGTTATCCATCATGAACCAACCCGTATTTTTTAGCATGAGAGTCGTCTAAAATCAGACTATTTACATCCAATTTGTTTAATTTTTCTCCTTCATACATATCATGGAATATAACATGATCAGGGCATGATACACTTCCATTTTGTAAGGGAGTATGTGTCTGAATAAAGACTTCCATTCCATAATGTGGACAAATGGCTTTTCCATCTAATCTGCATAAATAACAGCTGCCGTCAGCACTTTCATGGAAGTAACCTTGTTTTAAACATTCACTAAGGGTATTTCCATCACCATGATGAGTATAAGGATCATAAGGACATTTTTTAATTGTTAATGGTGCTGTAGCCAAAATATAAGATTCATATCCCTTAACATTGTGTGCCCTTAAATACTGAGCCAATGATTGGAAGTAGTATATTTTGTCTCCGCGATGGTTTATGTTACTGTAAATTTTAGGCAATTTTGCATAGGGAAGAGGATCCTTTAAACCTTCTATTGAAGAATTGCTTTCTAGAATACCGTTAAACTGCTCATTATCTTTATCTGCTTTAACACGAACTTTGAATAATACTTTCCATGGGCTGTCTGTACTTTCCACTGATATGACTTCAGAACGAATATCAACACCATATTTTTCCTTATATTCCCTGTTGACATCCTTTAATTTATTGTTTAAGATTTTTTTAATGTCACCTTTGGCATCATGAATAATATGTGCATAATATAATTTTTCAGTCTCTTCAGCTATTGAATCTCTACCAATATGCTCTAAATTTTTATTGTAGTCTTTAATGATGTATTTGAAATTATCACTTGATATTGAATTGATATTTTCACTTTCCATATAATTTAAAGTATTAACAATAAAAATTATCATTAAAATTATTGAAACAACTAAAATTAATGTTGTTCCTGTTATTATATTTCCTTTGTTATCTGTTTTAGAATACATAAAATAAAATAAGAATAATGTTTTTTAAATTAATTTTTGAAGTGCGATTGTGTGATTTTTTCAATTCTTTATATATGATTTTTCAAAACTTTATCTAATTTCTAATTTGGAAATATAGGTTAATTTTTTATATTATATGATATAATATTAGTAATAATTAAAGATAATTTTGGAGGATACACATGTCAGATACTGTTAGAATGTGGCGTCATATACAACAAAGATATAATCTTGTTGGTTCAAAATGTAATACATGCGGTGATGTATTTTTCCCATCACGTGTTGTTTGCCCAAATTGTAGGAGAAAAGGGAAATTAGAACCATTCCAATTTTCAGGTAAAGGAAAAATTTATACTTATTCTGTAATTAGGTCACCTCCAGATGATTTCAAAAAAATGGCACCATATGCGGTTGCAG
The DNA here is from genome assembly GCF_045636185.1 of Methanobrevibacter sp. Lineage (GTDB taxonomy): Archaea > Methanobacteriota > Methanobacteria > Methanobacteriales > Methanobacteriaceae > Methanocatella. The sequence goes on from NZ_JAZTXC010000015.1 coordinate 5,706, forward strand.
TTATTGAATTGGAAGAAGGTGCTAAATTAACTTCACAACTTGTTGACTGTGATGTTGATAATATTGAAATTGGTGATCCTGTAGAAATGGTCTTTAGAAGAATTTCTGAAGATGGACCTGATGGGGTTATTTCTTACGGATTTAAATTTAAACCAATTAAATAATTTTGGAAATTAATACTTTCCTTAATTTTTTTCTACTTTTTTTAATAACTACTTTTATATAATATATTTAATTAATATTAATATCATGATTAGTAATAACGGAATTATACTCATTAGTCATGGTAGTAGTTTGCCTTATGGTGAGATTACTTTTACAGAAATTAAAGATAAATTTATTGATAAAACCGGATTTGCAACAGAAGTTGGTTATATGAAGGTTTCCGAGCCAAGCATTGCAGGTGCGGTCGATATTTTAAAAGATGAAGTCGATGAATTGAATAAAATTATTGCACTTCCTGTTTTTTTAGCTCCGGGAATTCATACCAATATTGATATTCCAATTCTTTTGGGGTTAGAACCATTGGAAGAAGATCCTAGATGCCCTGACGGTAACTATCCGGAAAATCATTATTTGTCTATTGCAGATGATGTTGATTTTGACGGTGAAATTGAATTATTGCCTCCTATTGGGCCTGATGATGATTTACTTAAATTCATTGATAAAAGAATTGATGAAGTATTGGCTGAATCCAAACTGGATGAAGATGCAAAAACTGGTGTTTTACTTGTTTCACATGGAAGTAGATTGAAATATAACAAGGAATTTACTTCAGCATTATTTGCTAAATTTGAAAAAAATACTGATTTCCCATGTAATTTTGGATTTATGGAATTAGAAGAGCCAAATATTCCTACAGCTATTGATGCTTTAGTCACTGAAAATGAAATTGAGAGATTAATTGTCATTCCTGTATTCATTGCTCCTGGAGTTCACACGACTAATGATATTCCTACAATTTTAGGTTTAAATGAAGGTCACTCCCATGATCATCATCACCATCATGACCACGGCCATGAGCATGGTCATGACCACCATCACGATTTAACAACAATAGATTTTGATGGGGAAATATTATATCCTGAGCCTATTAAAGCAGACGATATATTAATAGATATTTTAGTTAAAAAAGTTAATAATGCATTATAATTATTAACTTATAACTTCTCTTTTTTTCATTGATTAATTAAACTTTAAATATTTTTAAATATAAAGTAGTAATAATTAAATATGAGATGTTATTATGATTGACGAAAAAACTGGAATTTTACTTTTAAGCCATGGTAGCAGATTGGATGATGGTGAAGAAGTAATCAAAGCTTATACTGATATGTTTAAAGAAGAATTCCCTAATTCTGCTGTTGAATATGGGTTTATGGAAATTAGAAAACCTGGAATTCCTGAAACTATTAATAAATTAACGGAAAATAATGATTTGGAAAGAATTATTGTAGTTCCTGTATTTGTTGCTCATGGACTTCACACAAAAAGAGATATTCCGTCATTACTTGGAATTGAAAGTGATTATAAGGAAGAAGATGCACATGGTCATCATCACCACCATCATGGGCACGGTCATGACCACGGACATCATCATCACCACCATCATGATGAAGATGAAGAAGAATTTGAATTTGATGGTGAGATAATCTTAACAGATCCTCTTGGTATTGATACAAGATTGTACGATATTATTAAGGATAGAATTTCAGAACATTTATAAATGTTCTTTTATTATTTTTTTTAGAAAGTTATATTAATTAAGTCATAATCATATTACATTATAAGAGAAAAAAAATGTGTGATATGATGAATTTTAAATATATTTTTATAATTTCCATTATCCTACTAACTCTTTCGTTGTCTGCAGTAAGTGCAGAAAACATAGCTAGTGATAATGGAACTGATATAGTTAGTGGGGATTTAAATTCTAATGATATTATTTCTACTAATATTATTAATGAAGCAAGCTTAATTCAGGAAAAAAGTTCTGAAGGAAGTGATGTAGTTGAAAATACAAGTAATTCTTCAATTGAATCTAGTGATTTAGTTAAATATTATAAAAACGATTCACAGTATGAAGCTACTTTTTATGATGCTGAAAGTAATCCGTTAGTTAATCAACTGATTCCTATTGAAATTAATGGTCAAAGTTATAATAGAACTACTAATTCATCAGGTACTATGAAATTTTCCATTAATTTAAATCCGGGAGATTATGTTATTAAGGTAACTAATCCGGTAACTAGTGAAATTGCTTTGAATAACGTTACCGTATTACCAACATTAATCAGCAGAGATGTAGTGAAATATTATAAAAACGGTACTCAATACTATATCTTGGCTTTAGATGGTCAAGGTAATCCATTGGCTAATGATGGAGTACAATTAAATATTAATGGGGTTTTTTATAATCGTACAACCAATCAAAATGGTATTGCAAGACTGAATATTAATTTGAATCCTGGTAATTATGTTATAACTGCAATCGGATCAAACGGTCTTCAAATATCTAATAATATAACAGTTTTATCAACAATCCGTGGGGAAAATATTAAAAAAATGTATCGTAATGGAACCCAATACTATGCTAATTTCACAGATAACAAAGGCAATCCGTTAGCTAACACTAATGTAACATTTAATATTAATGGAGTATTTTATAATCGTAAAACTAATGAAAATGGTACTGCAAAATTAAATATTAATTTAAATGCTGGAAAATATATTTTGACAGCTATCAATCCTGTTACTACAGAACAAATGTCCAATACTGTTGAGGTTTTAAGTAAAATCGTAGTTAAAAATTCCCAAAAAGAAGGTAACATTTCTATTGAATATAATTCCGGTTCTAAATATACTGTAACCCTTTACAATGATGATGGCAGTTTAGCCAAAAATAAAGATGTAAAATTTAATATTAATGGAGTATTATATAATAGAAAAAGTAATGAAAATGGTACTGCTTCTTTAAATATTAATCTACAACCTGGAGATTATATTATAACTGCTGATTTTGAAGGATGTAAAGTATCCAATCTTATTAATGTAAGAATAACTCCTGCTATTAAACTGGAATCCTATGAGGTAAAATATTTAAATCCAATAAAATTCTATCTAACCGAGAAGAATTCCGGTAATCCTATCACGGGAAACCATTATGGTTATTGTGTTTTAAATGAAACTCATCAGGCTAGGAATTTCCCTGATCAAAACGGTCTTGTAACAATCGGACAAGATTTCCCTGTTGGTTTTAATGGATTATTCATGTTTGGTGTGGTAGATGATGGATATTATTCAGAATTATGGGTTATGAATACTATTAGAATTGTTGAATAGACTTATTAATGTGATTTTTTCACATTAATTTTTTTTACTTTTTTTCTTAAGATTTATTTATTTTAAAATTAATACTAATATACATGGCCTTAAAAGTCTCAGATATTGGTGAAAAAGAATTAATTAACTATATTTTATCTAAATCATCAGATATTATTCCAGATGATACAGCTATTACAAAATTTAGTGACACTAATCTTATTTCTACTTGTGACATGCTTATAGCATCAAAACATTTTCCTCGAGAAATGTCCTATTTTCAGATGGGTTTTAAAGCGGTAACTGTCAATGTTAGTGACCTTGCTGCTATGGGTGCTAATCCTATAGGCTTTTTACTTTCAATAGCCCTACCTAAAGATTTGGAGGTTAATGACTTTAAAAAAATAATTGAAGGTGTAGTTAATGCATGTGATTATTATAAAATACCTTTGATTGGTGGAGATACTAATGAAGCATCTGAAATTATTATTTCCGGAACTGCTTTAGGTGTATGTGATAATCCATTGATGAAAGATACATCTAAGGTAGGGGATTTAATCTGTATTACCGGAGATATTGGTCTTGCTGCATTGGGTTTTAATCTTAAAGAGGATAATATATATACAAAAAAAGCTTTGGAGCCTTTAGCTAGATTAAAAGAAGGTATTATTATTAACAATGCTGGTGCAACATCATCCACGGATATTACGGATGGTTTGGCTTCTGAATTGTATGAAATGAAGCCAGATTCATTAGGTTTCATGATTTATGAAGAAAAAATTGGAATATCTGATGAATTTAAGGTTATTTCTTCTGAATTAGGTTTAAATTATTTGGATTTAATTTTACATGTTGGAGAAGATTTTGAATTGCTTTTTACAATTGACAAAGATAATGATTTGGATATTGATTATATTGTTATTGGTGAAGTTAATGATTCAGACAGAATCCAAATCACATTAAGTAATGGTGAAGTTAGAAAAATAGAAAATAGGGGGTACAATCATTATGTTAGTTAGTCAGGATTTGTATAAAAAGAGCTCCAAGACACAGAAAATTAGATGTGAGATTTGTGCTAATTACTGTAAAATTGCGGAGGGCAATGTTGGAGTCTGCAAACAGCATAGAAATATAAACGGAGAACTTTTTGACTTGAGTTATGGTATTGTATCTTCTTTAAGCCCGGACCCTGTTGAAAAAAAGCCTTTAAATAAGTTCATGCCAGGCACTTTCACCTATTCAATCGGTGGTTTTGGGTGTAATATGACTTGTTTGCACTGCCAGAACTATACTATTTCACATGATTATAGAAATTTTGGTAATGGCATTAAAATACAACCAGAAACGATTGTGGAAAATGCACTTAAATATAATTGTAAGTCAATTGCTTGGACCTATAATGAACCTACTATACACTTACCTTTCAACAAAAAAACTTCTCTGCTTGCAAAGTCAAAAAACCTGAAGGTGATTTATGTAAGCAACGGTTACATGTCAAGCCAGTCCCTTGGTGAAATTTTGACTTTTGTAGATGCATTCAATATAGACTTGAAATCCATGTCTGAAAAATTCTATAAAAAAATATGTGGTGCAGATCTGGATATAGTTTTAGATAATTTAAGAAGCATTTATCTTGCAGGTAAACACCTGGAAGTAACAAACCTAATAATTAATGATTATAATGATTCACAAGAAGAAATAGAACTGTTATGTGATTTTGTTGTTGATGAATTGTCTGTTGATGTTCCAGTGCACTTTTCGAGAGCTTTTCCATACTATAAAATGATGGATATAGAGCCTACTAATCCTGAAATATTGTATGAGGCTCGAGAAATTGCTATAAAAAAAGGAATAAAAAATGTTTATTTGGGAAATATTTAGGTTCATTCCCCAAAACTAACTCTTTCGAATTTTTCCAATGTTTTTAATGATTTTGTTGCATCAACACCAATTTTGGTTGTAGTACCATCACTTTCAGCAACAGGATCAAGAGATGAACCACGTACATTAGGAACAATCATAATGTCTCTGTCACCTTTTACACGGGTAGCTATTGCATACTCAACATCTTCAGCATCGAACACGTTAACATCAGTGTCTACAACAACACAATGTTTAAGTGATGGATGAGCAGATAATGCTGCCATAATTGCGTTTTTACCGTCTCCTTCGGTTTGTTTATTTATAGAAACGGCTGCATGTAACCAGCAGCATCCTCCTTCAGTTAAAACAACATTTTCAACTGTAGGAACAGCATTTTTAACGGATTTAAATATTCTAGGTTCTTGAGGAAGACCTTGTAATAATTTATGTTCAAATCCGGCAGGAATAATTGCATGATAACATGGATTATCCTTTTTAATATGCATTTTTTCTAAGTTAATTACCGGTTGGTCACGAATAATATCATAAGTATCTGTCAAATCAACAAATGGACCTTCACGAACAGTTTCTGTCACGGAAATTTTACCTTCTAGGATAATGTCTGCCTGAGGTACTTCCAAATCTCCACATTTAATCAATGTTAACTGGCCGTCTTTAAATGCGTTTGCAACATCCATTTCATTGTAATCGATAGGGATTGAAGTTGTACTTGCAAGTAAAATTGCTGGATCCATTCCGATGGCAATTGCAATGTCTAAGTCTTTTCCTGCTTTTTGAGCATTTTGGAAGTAGGTATAAAGGTTTCTTGGGACAATTCTGATAACAAGTCTTTTGTTGTCTAGAACCATCATCCTGTGAATTGATGCATTTTGAATACCGCTTACAGGGTCACGTGCAAAGACAACACCTGCAGTAATGTATTTACCTCCGTCTCTTTTATAATGAGTTAAAATAGGTATTTTATCCAAATCAATTTCTAAAGAGTCATATTCACTAAAATCAGTGAATTTATCTACTTTTATAGGATTGTCACTAGCTTCAATAATTTTTTCAGTAATTTCAGATACTTCACAGTTAATTGATTTAGCTATTTTGTCACGGGTATTACAGATACCTGAAATGACAGGCATGTCAAATCCTTTAACATTTTTTATAATAACCGTATCTTTAGGATAATCTCTTAAAACGCGAGATATCTCAAATTCGGATGATAATTCTTCTGTAATTTCAATAATATTTTCATTTTCAATATTCATCTTAATCCCTACAAATTAATTTTTTTATCTTTTAGTTTTGTTAAAATTTCAATAATATTAGTATCTTTAATTGAAAGTATTTCACCTACTAGAACTCCTGCATTTCTTCCATTATTTATACCTACAGTTGCTACAGGAACGCCCGGCGGCATGTTGACAGTTGTAAGCATATGTTCTCTTCCAAGTTCATTTTCACATGGAACACCAATAACAGGTCTGTCAGTAAGGCCAACTAAAGCCCCGGTAACTTGTGATGAGTTTGAACTAATTCCAATGAATATTTTTGAGTTTTTAACAGAGGCCACATAACTTTTGAATTTTTTATTTGATCTTATTGGACATACAACTTTCATATTATGGCTAATTTTAAGTCTGTCTAGAGTAGCAGCTACTTTTTTAGCAACTACTAAATCAGATTGTCTGCCAACGATAATTGCAACTTCTGCATCTGGGTCAATATGGTTCTTTTCTATATTGAGTTCCTCGTCTTCAATTTTTAAGTTTTCAACATTTAAATAATCTTTAACAAGGTATTTTTTATCTTTATAATCTTCGACAATTTTATTACTGTCATAAACTTTTTTCTTGTATTCATTTCTTAAATTAATGACCTTTTGGCGAATTTCACTGTCATGTATGCCCAAAAATTGAGCAGCTAAAATTGCACCATTATCTCCCCTGTCAATACCAACCGTTGCAATCGGTGAAGGATAAGGCATTTGAACACATGAATCAAGAGCATCAATACCGCCTGTTTTAACATCAACGGGAACTCCAATAACTGGTCTAGGAGTATAAGCAGCTATTGCTCCAGGTAAATGTGCTGCAAGACCTGCAATTCCTATGAAAACTTCAATTCCCGCATTAGTACCTTGTTTTACAAGTTCACGAACAAGATTTGGTGTTCTATGGGCTGATGCGATTTTTAAACTATAGGGAATTTCTAATTTTTCTAAAATATCCATACTTTTTTCAGCAACAGCAATATCTGAACCGCTGCCTAAAATAATCATCACTTTTGGAACCATTTAAATACCTTCATCACAAATTAATATTACTTAATAATATGATTTTTTATATATTAATATTTTAATAAAAACCAATAAATCTTAATACTAATGTTGCGGATAAAAAGAATCTTCAGAACATACAAATGCACAAAAAGACAAATAAGATTAAACAACTTAAACTGGACAAAAAGAAATGTTTTAGAAGAAAAATGAAAATTCATCAGTTAACTTTATTACACTCCATTCAAATCAATTATTAAAGCTTTTAATTTAATTTTTTACCATAAAACATTAGGCGACGTGCTCCAAAGTTCCAGAATAGAACTAAAAATGATGCAATAATTTTTGACAAAATAAGGCCTAGGCTAAGAATATCAACGAATAAGTAAAGAAGTATCTCTGTAAATATCCAACCCACAATACTTATTGCTAAAAATATATTAAATTCTACAGCTCTATTCTCAATCTGGCTTTGATTAAATACCCAAGATGTTGATAAAATGTAATTTGCAATAACAGATATGAAAAATGCTACTGCAGCGGAAATTAAATAATTTATGCCAAGATAGCATAATAGAATGTAAATAGAAAAATCAATAATAAATGCTGTTCCACCAACAAAAATGAATCTAAAAAATTGTAAGAAAATATTGTCAGTTTTATCAACGAATAGTTTCCTGATTAAATCATTCATTAAATCACACACCTAATATAACAAATAAACATTATAGAACTTGATGAAAATATTTTAATTGTAGTTACTATAATTAATTAATTTCTTCATTATTATATAATTAGAATATTAATGGTAATAAAACTAATGTCATTAAAGGTATTTTGGAACAACATCGGATTCTATAAGATTAACTAACCTATTAATTAATGTTAAATATTAATGGGTTTTTAAATAATTAAATAGAGTAAATATCTTCATGACAATTTTATACAGAGCCACTATTAACTTCCAAAGATAATTTTTATTATTAGTAAAGTTAATATTAATATTTATGTATGGAAAAGAGAGAATTTATTACTTGGACATTTTAAAATTTTTAGCAATTTTTGGCGTTGTATTTATCCATGTTACTGCTCTTGGGAATACTTCTGAAATTAAAGGCATATTAATATCAAATTTTGGTGAAATATTCAAATTTGCAGTTCCAATTTTCTTGATGGTTACTGGAACATTACTTTTAAATAGAGATTACGAATCTACCGCCGCTTTTTTGAAAAGAAGATTCAGCAGAATAATTCCACCATACATATTATGGATTATTTTTATTATATTCGCCGTAATATATCCCTATTTGATAACTAATACACCAATAGAACCAAGTATAATATACACAAATCTGTTTAATTTTCCTCATACTTGGTATTTTTGGTTAATGATAGGTGCATATTTCATAATTCCTGTAATTAATGCCTATATAAAAACTGATGACATTAATGCATCAAAATATCTTGTCCTTTTGTTTATTGTTTCATCAATTCTCTATCAAACATTAATAATATTTGGCCGTTATACATTTATTGACTTAAGATTCTTCATCACACCTGTAGGTTATTTGAGTTTAGGATATTTATTATCAAGAATTGAATTTAAAAATAAAAATTTAATTTTTATTGTTTCAATTATCCTATTCATTATTACCTCAACAATTGAAGTTTTATTTGCTGAATCTCATGGATTGCTACTTATATTTACAAATTTACCTTTAGGAATAGCATCATTCATTGATGTCAGTATTGTTAGAATAATACAAGTAAGTAGTGTCTTCTTATTTGTAAAATATTTACCATTTAAGTTAACTAAAGTTAAAAGAATAATAACATCCATTAGTCGTTCATGTTATGGGATTTTTTTTGTTCATATATTTGTTAATTTATTATTCTTTAATTATGTTCCAGTTACAGGTAGCGGTACAAAAGTATTTTTAACACTAATAGCAGGTTCCGTCTTAATATTTGTAATATCATGGATCATTGTTTTAATAACTTCAAAAATCCCGTATCTCAATAAATTCTCAGGATATGATTAATAGAATTTAGATAAAGTAAGTATTATACTTCCAGATAAGAATATCAAAGAACATAAAATGATTTTTAAATCATAGTTTTTAATATTAATTACTGAAGACAATCTATCGGATTTGAAAATTAATGGGAATAATACTAATAATGGAATGTAATATCTACTATAAACCCCAATAATCATGTCCAATTTTTCATAACCAACAGGAGCCCAGCTCAAATACTGAATCAATATGATGGCAGAATATATTAAAAACACTATAATAAAAAAGAATAGTCTATTTTTTTTACTAAATGAAAAATCCTCTTCTTTATAGGTAATACAAACAAATATAAAGAAAATAAAAAATAAACCGTATAACAGAGGTGATTCATAAGTCCAATATCCGTGGGAAAATCTAAAAAGATCAGTTATCATTCCAATTGTAAAAGTAAAAATAGATGAAACTAACAACATTGTTTTAAATGGATAATTTAATAAATTATTCAATTGTAAAGAAGAATTAACATTATTTTCTATAAAATAATCTCTTCTTGCAGAGTTAAGAAGTAAAACTGAAGCATAAGAGGTGTATACCAAACTTATGCCCAATAGAATAACTGGAAGTATTCTTGATAATAAAAAAATATTTTTTGAATCAAATTTATCCCTTTTAATTAATAAAATAAAAAAACTAAACAATACATATGGAACTTTAAAAAGTGATATGAGAAGAACACTTCCAAAAAATATGCTTAAATCAGTAATTGTAATTTTAGATGATTTGTATAAATAAATAAACTGTGCTATTGAAAAAATTGAAACTGAAATTATAAAGCAATCAGCACTGAAAGATGCTGCCTGATAAATAGATAAAGGAATACATGACACAATAAATAATGGAATTTTATAAACAGGAGCTTTTTTAATGGAATAACTACAAACTATAGCATAAAATAATAAATTAAAGAATCTACCTAACCACATTGCCCAAATAACATTTAAATCCAATAATTTAGCTAAAAATATACCAAATGCCGAAATCAAATAGGCATAAAATGGATTATGAGCAAAACAGCTATCATAAAAGCTGATTGAAGAATCAATCTTTTCGTTAATTAAATTATTATTAAAAAATGTTTCTCCACTATGACTAAACAACTGATTACAAAGATGAGTAACACCATATCCCTCATTTACATATTCAGGATTTAATATACCCTGGGCAGTCAAATCACTTCTGGCAAAATGTTCACTTTCATCACACACGATTAATACTGGAGTGGTTAAAGTCATTATCAGCCCAAATATCAGAATAATGATAAAACTAACCTTATACAGTTTCATATTTGATGAATATAATAAAATGAAAATTCCAGAAACTAATAAAATCAATATTATAATCAATTCAAAATGAAAATTCATATTTTTTTCTAAATTAGAAAAACTAGCATAAAAAATAGCTATAAAAATAAAATAAACTAATAAATAATTCTTTTTATCTTTAATAATGCTAGCATTTAAGTTTACCATAATCATATATTTATAATGAATTTTATTTAAATATATGGCAAATTTAAAAAACAATAAAAAATATAAAAGTTAATGGAGATAAAATTGAAGGATTTTAATAAATATTTACAATATAAAAGATACTATGTTGCATTAGTCATAATCACATTAATTGCTACATTTGTTTTATTTTCTGCAGACAGTTATAATTCTCCATTAAATGAAATAGTCATAGTTATTATTTCTTTAATAATTGCCATAATTTCAGTTACATATTATATAAATACCAAAAAATTATATAAAACTGCATTAATAATCATTCTATTATTTGGACTGATGTTTGTATTTTTATCTCCTATGGGTAGTATTGCACATGAAAAAAGTGAATTTGTACATTCTGAAATTACTTCGCAGGGTGTCTTATTTCCAGGACATGTTGATAGTCAAAACAATGCTTCAGGATATGTAACAATTGCTTCGGCTGCCAATTTGCCTAAAGAAAAAACTTTATTTACTACAGATTGGGACAATAAAAATATAAACTACACAAAAGTTTCATACAACCTGGATTTTAAGGATAATATTTTTTATTTATATGTCGCTCAGGCAATAGGTATTGAATTAGCAAAAATTTTAAATTTAAATAATATTTATATGCTTTGGTTTGCAAGGATTTGCAATTTATTATTATATGCCGCATTATCATGCATTGCCATTAGAAAAACTCCTTGTTTAAAAATGCATATGGTGGTTATAGCATGTTTTCCAGCATCAATTGTTTTAGCATCAACATGTAGCGGTTATGCATTTGTTTATAGTTTCACTTTAGTTGTAATAGCATATTTGCTAAATTTATATAAATCTAAAGATTTTTCAATTACAAATAAGGAAATATTAATTTACACATTATTAGTCTTGATTTTAACATTGGGGCAACCTGTTTTTGGATCATTAATTCTATTGCTATTAATAATACCACATAATAAATTCAAAAACAATAAATATCATTCAATAATCCCATCAATTATATTAACATTGATAGTTCTTTTATTATGGGTAAAATTTAATAGTTACATTAGCTTTAGCCAGTTGAAATTTGTTATTGCTGATTATTCATCCATAATTTCAATAATAAAGATTCCTAATCAAATAGCTATGCAAATTAATTTATTCCCTGTGTTTAATAATCATCCATTAATGTTATTCAACTATTCCTATTTGATTTTTATTGTATTATTTATTCTATTTTATCCAATTAAAGGACAATTAACCCGAAATAAAAAGGCAATTATTGCAATAATCTTGATAATAACAATTATAGGTTTGCAAGTTATATCTCTATCAAAAGGAATAATTAATTTAGAAACAGGAATCGATATAATATATTATTTCCCAATTTTAATGTTATTGCCCTTGATTTTTAATATTAATGATAAAAAAATCAGAAATATAGACTTGATAACCATTACATCAATTGTAATTTTTTTAATAATTAATTTAATATTTATTGCTGTGTTATTTTACTAAATTATCATATAATAATGAATATAGAAATTAATAACATTAAAGAAGAATTTTTCAATTAAAAATGAATATGGATTTATCTTAGTGAATATTGGTTCAGTTATTCATTGCATCGCCAATTTATTTAGTATTTTACTGTCACAGTAAGCATTATCATTCCGCCAATAAATCCCATAGCTATTGTTAGGAATAATAAGGATAATTTCTTTTTATCATATTCAAATAAATCAGTGTTTATAATAAACGGAACGAAAATTAATAACGGCATGAAATATCTTGCGAATACACCATTAACAACGCTGTTAGCACCAACATTAGCCCAGGTTAAATATTGAACACCAATAACACCAATATATATCAAAAATCCTATTAAAAATCCTTCAATTCTAGTTTTTATATTAAATTTTTCATCTAAAGGATATATAAATGAAAATACTAGGAAAAATATTGCATAAAGTGTAGCTAGTAAAGTTGATGAATATTGGCGCACATCATTTGAGAAGTAGAAGAATCTATCTGCAATGATAGGAAATTGAGTAAATACATTTAAAAATCTTTCAAAAGCAAATTTTGGATGATTTATTAAATAATTAGTTTGTTCCGTAGCATTAATATGATTATTTATAAAATATTCACCTCGCCATGAATTCACCAATGCTCTTGTCGCATAACTGCTCCAGGCAAATCCGATAGCAAAAGTAGGTAAAATAGCTAATTTTGATATTATATTTTGAGTTTTATTTTCAAAGTGACTGTTTGGAACTAAAAATATTAATAAGCTTAAAGCTAAAAATGGGGATTTCAATAGTCCGGATAATATTATGGCGATATAAAAGATTCCTAAATCCTTCCATTTGATTTTTGGTGTTTTATAAAAATATAAAAAATAAGAAAATGCGAGTAAAGCCAGGGATGAAAACATTCCATCGACACTTAATGAAGCTGCCTGATATATTGCTAATGGTAGAATTGAGACTACTAGCATTGGAAACTTCAATATAGGTGTTTTACGTATTGCTAAAGAAATGATGCTTGCATATAATATTAAATTAAATAATCTTCCAAGCCATAACATCCAAATAGCATTTAAATCCAATAATTTTGCAAGAAATATTCCTATGGCCTGTGGAAGATAAGAGTAAAATGGATTTTGAGAGAATGCTGAGTTGAAGTATGATGGAGTATAATCAATTTTTGCATCGTCAACATTAGTATTAAAAACATTTAATCCAGCACTATCACAAAAAACAGTTAATGATTTTATTGTTTGATAACCATATGCAGTTGTATTTGGAATTTGAATATAATCAGTAGATATTTTACCTGTTGATACTATTTCTGATCTGATAAAATGTTCTTGTTCGTCAGACACGTCGTTAATTGGAGTTATGAAAATACATGTGATTCCAAAAAGCAGTATTATTATGAATGCAACTTTATGGAGATTATTTTCATTTTGTGTGTAATAATATAAAGAGAATGCTCCAATAATAAAAACCAGTATTAAAATACCTATTTCAAAAAATGGAGATAAATAATCCTCTTTTGTTAAGAAACATAATGTAAAAATACATAATATGGATAAATAAATTAATATAAAATATTGATTTTTTAAATTTAAATTTATCATGGTATTTAATCCATTAATCAGTATATTTAATTTTTCCAAACATTATGATTCTTACATTTAATACTTACAAGTGTTTTAATGCAGTTTTTTGTGGTCTAATTCTTGACTTAGTCCATATCTAAAGTATATTACTCCTTTACCCCCACCATCAAAACCTAATTGTCCATCTTTTATTAGTTCATCTGCAGGAGTATTTGTGACATTATCATCAGAGCGATATGTTTGCAGTCCTACCCATATTTCTGCATTTCCTGAGTTGTTGACATACCATTGTGTCGTATTTAAAATCCATGAACTATTTTCTTCATAATTTCCTTTATACATCATAGGAATAATTACATCGACATATTTACCCATTGTATGTGCATCTTGCCCATAAAAATATGCACCATTATCAGTTTCAGGCATAACCGTCGCTGACACTGTTAATGAAGGATTTTCATCCTTTACAGCTTTTGTAAAGTTTTTAACAAATTCATTAACTGCGAATGTTCCATTTTTGAATTTATAAGCATCACCATCAAATCTTATATAATCCATTTGTATTCCTGATACACCATCAAGACTAGCATAGTGTCTGGCTTCATCAATTTTGTAGTTGAAATACTGATTATCCGGCACTCCATTTTTAACTGGTTCTATCCAATTACCCGTATAGAAAATTTGCATCCAAATATGAACTTCAATGCCATGGCTATTTGCATCTTTGATCCAGTCTAATACCTCTCTTTGACCATATTGTGTGAATGCATATGAATTGAGAAATATGACATTAACTCCATTATTTGATAGTTCATCAAGATTGACATTATACATATCTTCAGACAATACCCAATATCCATATTTTTTTGCCGGTTTAAGATGTAAAAATTCCAATAAATCAAAATTTTTAAATTCTTTAGGAATAAAGTCATTAAAAGGTTTGAACATATCAGAATTTCTAAATTCTTTATGTAGGTTATTAAAAGTATCGAACATAGTATAATTTCTGAATTCTTTAGGAATATAGTTGTTTAATTGTTCGAATATATTATTATTTTTTGAAATGGAATGCATATTCAGATTATTATTTAATTGGTGGTGATTGATTTCTTGCATCCCATAATTAACACCACGGTTATTTGTATCATGATTATTATCAGACAAGTCTGTATCAACTGATGATACAGCTGCAATTGAAAAAATAAAAAACAGTGTTAATAACATTATTAACAATTTTTTATAAATAAATAGTCCTCCTATTATATCACTTATATTGTCTTTTTTAATACTCTTTTATATTCTTTTTTGTTTTTT
>NZ_JAZTXC010000016.1:0-8562 GCF_045636185.1 Methanobrevibacter sp.
ATGTCCCCAACTTTATCTGCATTAAAAGATGCTGTTCGTCAAAACGGTCTTGAAAAAGTCGGTGTAGTTGCAACTCCATGTCAAGTACAAGGTTTAAGAAAAGCTAAAGCTTATCCATTTACCAGATTTGTTACCGAAAAAGTAAACTTAATCATCGGTATTTACTGTATGGAAAACTTCCCTATGGCTTCTCTTGATACTTTTGCAACTTCCAAATTAGGATTTGACTCCTTAACTGAAGCTAGTAAAATGGACATCGGTAAAGGTAAATTCTGGTTAACTAAAGACGGTGAAGACAAAGGTTTAGCTATTAAAGAAACTCACGGATACGAACAAGCTGGATGTAACGTATGTCAAGATTACGTTGCTGAATGGGCTGATGTATCCACCGGTTCTGTAGGATCACCTGACGGTTGGTCCACTGTTTTAGTCAGAACTGACGACGGTGAAAGTATCTTTAAAGCAGCAGTTGATGCTGGTGTTATTGAAACTAAACCAATGGATGACGTAAAACCAGGTCTTCCTTTACTTGAAAAATTAGCTAAAGGTAAAAAAGACAAAAATACCAAAGAACGTGAAAGAAGAGCTAAAATGGGAGTACGTATCCCTACAATTTACTAAACTTCTTTCTTTTTCTTTTCTTTTTTTTAAAAAATAGTAATGAAGAGAGCGAACTCTCTTATAATGTTGTAACTGTACAACCTTCTTTTTCTACAATTACTGTATGTTCCTTTTGTGAAACGAAGTGGCCCTTTTTCTCTTTCAGAGGTGCATATGGATAGATTGCCATCGCATCGGCAAGCTGTTTCAATGCAATGTTTCCTCTCCTTTCACCAAATTTCTCGGTTATCCACCGGCCTGAAAACGGCAGGTACTGATTGTTGTTCTGGATATGGTTAAGCACTTTTTGGGTTGATTTCATTCTGAAAGGCTTATTTGCCATATATGAGAAAATATAGTGGCCTGGGGCATCGTTTACATATCCTACACCGTTGGTTGCAAAGGGTTCAATGGCTATTGCCTGACCTTCCTCCAAAACATAAGGATCGTGATTGTCATAGTTTGGAATTGAAATTCCTGCATGCAGGTTATATTGCTCAAGGCTGTGTCCGGTCAGGTTAAATATCGGATTTAAATTGAAGTCTTCTATTGCCTCATGGACTGCGGCACCAATTTTTCCCACTTCAACTCCTGCCCTCACTGTTGCTATTGCAGCCTCAAGACCTGCTGCTGAGGCTTCAATAATTTCTTCATGCATGTTGATTTCATCCTGGGAGTAGTTTTCATCAATGTTTCCTCCTGCCAGTATGGTCACTGCAGAATCTGCTATGCAGCCGTCTATTTCCGCTCCCAAATCCAGTTTGACCATATCTCCCGCATGGATTACTGTATCATCATTAATTGGGGATGTATAATGGGCAGCAACTTCATTAATGGATACGTTGCATGGAAATGCAATTCCTGCACCTTCTTTCAATATTTCTCCTTCTACATATTCCACTAAATCCAATACCAAACATCCTTCCTTTATCATTTCTGATGCATCTGAGCGTATTTTTGAAACTATTTTTCCAGATTTTATATAAGAGTCAATCATAATTATCACTTTTCAATAATAAATGTTATATTTAATAAGATTTAAATATTTATTATATCTTAATTATTAATTGGAGGTCAACTTATGGATATGAATATTCCAGCAATTCCGGATCAAATGTTTTTATTAATTATATTATTAATTGTTTCATTAGTTCTCATTATAATTGTTTACCAATGGAGAAAAGTTGCTCAAGCTAGAACCTCTGTAGATATGCTTGAAAAAGAAATTCAACTTAAAAAAATGTCTATGGTCGAAAAAGACATAGAATCTAAAAGGTTAATGGATAATCCTATTCCTTTACCTCAAGACCAGCAAGACTCTCTTAAAGCTATTAGACAATCAACTAATGATGTAAGAAGTGAGATTGGTTTTTTACACAGTCAAATAAATGAGAGATTAGCAAGATTGGAAGCTCAGACTGAACAAAAGAAATTAGAGAAGATGCTTAAGGAAATCGAAGCTAAAGAAAAGAAGCTCAACAAAACAAAAAAATAGGTGGTAGTTATGGAAGTTATTGAAGCTGTCGCTATAATCATTTTAGTAATTGCTATCGCTGTTTTAGTGTACTATTATTTACTTAACACTCCAGGCACTATGAACAAGCTCAAGTCTTATATTCCGACAAGTGCTGATGCCCATATGAATGAGGTGCTTAATAAAAATACTGAATATAAGGATTTAAATAAAGATAAAGATTCAGAATCTGTAACTAAAAGAATAAAAGTTAAGTTGAGCGACATTGATAAGGCCAGCATCAACACAGATGCTTTCTCCAAAAAACTTGATTCCTTCTTGGATGAAAAAAGTGATGAACTGATTAAAGACTGGTCACTTGCAACAAAACATGATTTGGGAGACCTTGAAGCCAAGTTTGCTGAAACCACAAAATCTGTTGATGCACTTGATAAAGATTATCAGGAATTCAAAAAATCTTCTAAAGAATTCCAGGAAGCTACTGAAGAAAAGTTAAATGATTTGGATAAGAGAATCGAAGCTTTAGAAAAATAATTCTCTTATTTTTTTACTATTTTTGTCCCGGAATACACTATAATAAGACCTTGATGAAATAATATGATTCAATCTTTGTTTTTAATCAAATCTTCTAAGTTATCTATTTTTTCATTTAATTCATCAATTCTTTCATGCAGTTCTTCATTTTTACTATCTTGGTATCTTTTCAATATTCCTGCTGCTAAAGTCGCAGTACCTACACTGGATAATAGGTATCCTCCCCAAACTAAAAATATTGAATTTAATTTTCCAATACTTGTTGATCCTAAAACTGCATAACCATTACTTGTAAAAGCATTTGAAACCATATTTATTGCATTTAATGGAGTAACATGTTCTGCCAGCTGTGTTATAAAGAAACTGATAAATATTATGGTGAATAATAAAAGTATACTCATTCCCAGACCATTGGACTTAGTGTATTCCCTAAATTTATCGTAATATATTTTAATGAAGTACATTAATGCCGGAACATGGATTATGTCCATTATTCCTATGAGGCTATTGTTAAATAGGATATAATTAAGTGAACCATATGGAATTATTAATAATAGTATAATTTTATTTTTTAAAGAGTTTTTGTCTATTTTGCTTGAAATATATAGTGAAAGAAGAATATCAAATATTACAAATAAAAGCAAGTCGTCTTCAACATATACTATGGAATATATAATGTCTACGAATAATAATCCCATCATTATCAAGTAAAATATTTGTCTTAATGTATGGATTTCTTCTTCAGGAAAATATTCTTTCAAATCAAATAGTTTGTTTGATGTGTTTTTAAGTTTTTTAAAAACAAATCTAAAAATAACCATTAAAATTAAGAAGACAATGATTTCTAAAATATATGCTAGCAGTTCTATGTGAGCTATTTCCATTTCAATCCTCTATTTTTAATATTGAAATTAACTATTATTAAATATTTATTATTTTTTTTGTCTATATTCATATTCATTTTTAGAGATGCTTGTGTATTTTTTTTATAATATATAAAATAATATGATGCTGTTAATAGGTTTAATGCTTTAAAAAATTTTTTTCTGTAATATCTTAGGTTTCCATCATTGTCATTTTATAGAAACTTTTATATATTATCTAAGACATAGTATATATGTTAATTATTTTTGTTTTTATAGCAGGGTGGGGTAGTCTGGTGATCCCGCAGGGCTCATAACCCTGAGATCCCTAGTTCAAATCTAGGCCCTGCTACTTTTAATTAATATTTTCATGGCAAGTTAAAGACAGCTGCTGGTTATTTTAACTAAGGAAACTCCGCCCATCACACAGATTATGGCATTGAAAGATGTATGCTGAGAGGCATGGCAATGGAGCAGAAACGACACGGCTTTTAATGGTTGACGATGATATTTAATTGAGGACATTAAAAGAATCGGTGAAACGGCCACCCCATAAGGTGCAAGAACAAAGTTGCTGATGATCACTGTTGTAGGCAAGGTAGTTCGCTAAGATGAATGCTGTTAAAACAGAAGGTGGGTTACTCTTAACAGGCCATGAATATTAATTATTTTCTTTTTTACTAATTATTTAAAGTTTTCATAGAATTTTCATTAATTTTTTATAACATAAACTAAAATATATAATGGGGCAATAAGAAAATAAATGGAACAATAAATTAACATTACATAAAAAGACTTAATCATGGTGCAATATTATGAAAATAATTATTTATGGTTCACAGTATGGAACAACAAAACAATATGCTCAAGAATTATCTAAAAAAACTGGTATCAAAGCAGAAAAATATACTGATATTCAAGATATAAATCAATATGAAACAATAATATATCTGGGAGCTTTGTATGCGGGCAGGGTCCTGGGTATGAAAAAAACTTTAAATAAAATCGAAGATTGTCATAATAAGAAAATCGTAATTGCAACAGTGGGATTGGCAGACCCTAATGATAAAGGGAATATTGGTAGGATAATGGATGGAATAGAAAGACAACTATCAGAGGATATGTATAATCAAGTTAATGTCTATTTTTTAAGGGGTGGAATAGATTATTCTATTCTTAATTTGAAACACAAAACTATGATGGCATTTGCTTATAAAAGATCAAAAAGATTAAAAGAAAAGGAAAGAACAGCTGAAATAAAAGCTATAATAGAGACGTATGGTAAAAAAGTTGATTTCATAGATTTTGATAAGTTAAATCCAATAATTAATGAAATTAAATAGTCATTCTTCTTTTTTTACTATTTTAAATGTTGGAAATGGTGGTAGGATTTGCCAATTTTTGAGAGGTAACCCATCTAATTTTTGGCGGTTTGCTCTTAACAGGCTATGAATATTAATCATTCAATTAATTTTTCGCCAAATATTTTTTTAATTTCATAATATTAATAATTATATATAAACAATTACAGATTATATTTAGAAAATGTCTGGTGAAAGAATGTTGTCCATTATTAAAGAATTTGCAGACAATTCTGAAACATTAAAGGAAGTGCGCAGTAATGTTGAAGAAATGTCTTCAATAAAAGAAATAGGAATTTATATTGGTTTATTTATATTGTTAATTATTATTTTAAAAATATTCGGTTATATATTCATGATATATAGTCCGATAAAGGAAGACATATTTGTTACCCTAGGCAGATTTATAATTGTTCCATTTGTAATCTATTTCTATGTCACTAAAATAGAAAAGCGCAGCTGGAGGAGTATCGGATTTTCTAAAGGCAATGGAATTTCTTCAACTTTGAAAGGTCTCTTGTTCGGTTTTTTAATGTTTAGTGCTGTGGTGGCAATAGGTATGCTGCTTGGACAATTTAGGTTTGAAGGATATGACTTGTCCTCCTTAATTTTAGTAATTCCATATTTCATTCTCTTTGCAATACAGTGTTTCAGTGAGGAAATGTATGCTCGCGGATGGACAATAACCTATTTTTTCAAAAGACACAGTATATTTCTTGCAATGGTAATTAACTGTATTGTTTTTGCACTTCCTCATTTATTCAGTCCTGGAATAGATTTGTTGTCTATTGTCAATATTTTCATCGTTGGAATGGTCTTTGCGGTGATATTTTTAAGATTTGATAATATTTGGGTTTGTGGTGGTGTTCATACTGCATGGAACTTTTCACAGGGAATCATACTTGGATTTAATGTAAGCGGTTATACAACACCGTCAATAATGAAATTCAGCCAGGTGGGTCAAAATCTGATAAATGGGGGAGCTTTTGGACCGGAATCCAGTTTAATCACAACGGCAGTATTCATTATATCACTTATTATAGCTGTTTACTATCCTAATAGTAAAAATTAAAAAAAGAAATCCTAATTTGGATTTTATTGGAATCATTTGCGGTACATGTACATGTTCCATTCGGGTTTTTGGTTGCATTAAAGTATTTTCCGGGAACATATATTCCGCAGGATTCATATTTAGGGTCTTTCGGATTCATACAGTAGACGAGTCCAATTTGATAATATATGTCATTTTCCGAATCATAACTCCAGTTGTTCATGTTGATGGACAGTTTTTGATTCAGTGCAGTTGCATTATATGATGGTCCATTTCCGCTTGGAGTATTTTTGGTAAATAATACAAATGCTCCAGCAAGGACCATTATTGAAATTACTATAATTGCTAGTATTTTATGTATTTTTTGCATGTTATCACCACTGTGTAGCATTCTATAACTCGTAACTGCTATATAATACTTTTTTAATTCCTCTGAAAATTTCTTTTCATGATTGATTGGAGTAAATGAACAGATTTAATTTTAACCTCTATGAATATAGAGTATTTTCTTATTTTAAAACAATTTATTTACTATTAATGTATAAATGTATAATCATGAAAGTCAATCTGAATCCAAAAACAATGATGTTTCCGGCACCTGCCGTTGTTGTATCTGCCTATGATGAAAATGGCAATGCCGATTGCTGTACACTTGCCTTTGCAGCAATGTGTTCTCATCATCCGCCGGCAGTAATGATAGCCATTAACACTACTTTAAAAAGAAAAACCCTTAAAAGTATTCTGTATTCCAATGAATTTTGCCTTGCATTTCCAAGTGTTGAGCATGGAGCCGAAACGGATTATATTGGAATCGCTTCAGGATATGACACCAACAAGCTTGAAGATGTAGGATTTACTTTTAAGGATGCTGAAAAAGTTAATGCACCGATAATAAATGAGTTTAAAATATCTCTTGAATGTAGGGTGATGCATACTGCTGAAGTCGGATCACATACTCAGATAACGGGTGAAATCGTTAATGTCCAGGCAGAAGAGGATGTTTTAAATGAAAAAGGCAAAATTTCATATGAAAAATTAAATCCTTTGTGTTATGATGATGTAAGCCATAGCTATTTTGAAATTGGTGATTTTATTGATAAAGCATTTAAAATAGGATTGAAATACAGGAAATGAATACTGTACATACATATTTTTTTTGATGTTATGATGGTTGGGATATTAAATGAATTTCGGATTTTCATATATTGCTTTAATATTTTTGATAATGCTCTTTGTTCCAAATATTATCTGGGCGAAAAACAAACCTGAAGATTATGATGCTTATTCAAAAGATGAAAATAGGATTTTGACAATAATTGAACGGATTGGACAGGTTTTGATTATTTGTTCCATATTTTTTGCTGATGATATTATCTTCACTCCATGGATATTGATGCTGATTCTGGCTTTCATATTCATGATACTCTATGAATTGTATTGGATTAAGTACTTCAGAAGTCCTAAAACAATGAAAGACATGTATTCCAACTTTTTGGGCATTCCTGTTGCAGGTGCAACCCTTCCCGTTTTGGCATTTCTGTTTTTAGGAATCTATAAGATGAATTTCTTCTTAATTTTTTCAGTGCTCGTACTTGCAATCGGACATATTGGCATTCATCTGGACTATGCAAGGAGGTTAAAGTAACGCTATTAAAAAAAATAATTGATGTGTGTTTTACAATAATTCAATTTTTTTCTATTTAACTTTATTCATTGGTCAATCTTTTAATTTTAAATATTATTGATTTCAATATATAAATACGTGAAAGAGGATATGGTATTATGCGAGATAAAATTACATATGAAGACGTAAAAATGTATCAACATCTTTTTAAATTTGTTCCAGCATTCCTGCTTGAGAGGATGGCTAAAAAAAATTCCAATCTTGTTTTAAAGTTCCACTCTGCTATTACTGCCCGTTTGAAAAAGTTATCTGACCATGAAAAAGACATGTTGAATCTCATATTGAGTAGTGATATTGATGATTTGCAGAATCTGATGGCGGAGGCCTATGAAAAAAGCAATATGAAGCAATATAAAATTTTATCTAATCCCAAATACAGAGAATTTGTCGAATTGAATATCAATGAAATTAGAAAAATTTTAAATTGATTGAAGTTCATATATATTATCATGACTCGTGTTGATGAAGCAGTTTACTTATTTGATAATGGATATATGTGTTCACAGGCAGTTTTTGCCGTGTTTTGTGAAGAGTTTGGACTTTCCAAAAGTGAAGCCTTTAAAATCGGAGCCTGCTTTGGAAGTGGCATGCGCCAGGCTGAAGTCTGTGGAGCATGCACCGGTGCATTAATGGCCATCGGCTTGAAGCATGGTGAGGATAAAAAGACATGTGATGAACTTTCAAACAGGTTTTTTTCAGAATTTGAAAAAGAAAACGGATCTTTTATCTGCAGGGATTTGCTCGGATGCGATATCAGCACTCCGGAGGGTGTTGAAAAAGCACGGAACAATAATCTCTTTAAGGAAATCTGTCCTAAAATGGTTGCCTCTGCAGTTGAGATTACGGAAAAAATCATATGATGGATTTGGCATGGAATATTCTGGTTGGAAACGGGATATCCTTTATTGCAGGAATATTTCTGATTGTCAGTTACTGCGTCAATGACGTGAAAAAAGCCTATAAGTATCAGTTTTTAAATGCATTTGTCCTGGCGA
>NZ_JAZTXC010000017.1:0-14070 GCF_045636185.1 Methanobrevibacter sp.
GAATCGGCAACGACACTTAATGGATGAACTGCAGATAATACTCCATAAAATATAGTATATATTAACCATATTGTTCCAGCTAAAGCTGCTAAAACAACAATAGTTTTCCACATAGATTTTTGGGCAGTACTTAACTCATTAGTTCTACCACCAAATACTTTTATAAATAAATCAGCTATCATTTGTAATGCTTGACCAATAGTTTTCAAAGCACTTCCGATAATAGTTAATATTAATTGTGCTGAAGCTATCAAACCTTTTAATAATTCATATAATCCTTCGAACACTCCCATTATAGCACTAAACAAACCGCTTAAACTACCTGTGGAAGCATTTTTCTTAAGACCTTCTACAAAAGTCGTAATAGCTGATATGATATTATCAAAAATATAAACTAAATTATCTAAGATTCCTCTGCCAGTAATTTTCTTACTTATTTCGTTTAGCATCTCTGGAATCATAAATAACATTTTAACAAATTTCAAGATAACGGGAACTAATTGACCTAATACCGGTATTAATCCTTTTGCTAAAGTACCTATACTTTCTAAAATATCATTTATGCTATCACCTATTGGAGATAAACTATCACCTGATTGTATAGCTTTGACTAAAGTTATAATCATATCAGCAACCGATTCAATAACTTTACTAAGAGTGCCTAAAATATAACCAGCAACTTTGACTGCTATTTCTAACAAGTCATCAATAATTGGTAATATAGCATTTAGCGCTACTGAAATTACTGATAATAAAGTATTCTTTAATAAATTAAAAATATAAACGACTGATAAAATAACCTTTCTAATACTTTCAAGACTACCACCAGCTTCTTTAAATGTATCAATAAAGGAATTAACTAACTTGATAGCATTTTCAATTGGGCCAGTACTTGATATGAGATCATATGTTTCATGTAACCAATCGAAAAGTTGTGATAAAACTCCTTCTATGTCTAGAGCATCTATTAAATTACTAATAATTGTTTGAGCTTTAATAGCAATCTTTTCTATTTTAGATCCAACACCAATAACTTTATTAGTACTATAAATAATCTCGTCTAAAACTTGACCAACTAAACGTTTGCCTAATTCTATTATAGGATCTAGTACATAACGTAGTGTCTTCAAGATTACTGTTCCAGCTTTTAATACAGTAAATGTTGCTTGGAAAATCTTATATAATCTCGAGCTAGTATTTTCTGCAAATTTCAAACTGGTTGTAAATTCTCTTATTTGGACTGTTAGATTCTTTAAAGTAACGCCGATTTCAGATGCCTGATCAGCTTCTTTTTCCATCGTTGAGAGTGGAAATACAGTATTCCAAGCTTTCTTTATTAGTTTAACAACGGCATTAATCGCGTCAAACATATTCCAGAAAGCACCTTGATGATCTCCATCTTTAGCAAATAGATCTTCGCTACCTCCCAAAGAACTCCATACATCTAAAATATTATTTCGGAAATTACCACTTTCAGCAAATACTTCATAAAGTTCATTAGCCAAATTAGTCCAGAACTTTACTACATCTTCTTGACTACCAAATACTTTTTCAAAAGTAGTCATCCATTTGGATGAAACTGCATCTCTAACAGAATTTAATACATCAGCTAAAGTTCTAGCTTCTTGAGCTGCTTTAAACGCTTTTACACCAAAAACATCCAATTGATCTCCGTATTCTTCTATTACTTCAGAAGCAGTCTTACCTGTTCTTTCTGATATTTCATAGATTTGTTCAACCGCAGCAGAGTATTTGTTAAGACCTTCTATTAATACATCAGTTGTAAACCAACCTTCACTTAAAAAATCTGCAAATTGAGATTTTTCGAACTTTTTGCCAGTCTTAGTTACGAATTTGTTACCTTCTTTGGTTAATTTACCTAAAGCAACAGCCGTAGCCAAAATAGTTTCTCTAAATTCTTCAGTATCCATGTTAGCATTTTGAATTGACATCCAGTCGATCTTTTGAATCTTACCTTTGCCCATTGCTTGTGCTAATTGATACATTGCTCTAGAAGCAGTCGCTGCATTTTGACCAGCTAAAGCTGCCCATGTTGCAATACCTTCCATCGCTTTCACGGAAGTATCTAAATCTTGACCTGCTGCAATAAACTTACCAGCATTATTAACCATATCTGTGAATGAATATGATGTTTCATCAGAGAACCAAGCTAATAATTCTAATTGTTCATTAACTACTTTTGTCTTTTCAGCTAAATCTGTTATTTCTTGACCAGCTATTCTGATCTTCTGAGCCATCATTGTGGCAACAGAAATAGTTTTGTCGCCAAATTTAGCCCAACCAGTAGCTATATTATCAACTGATAACGATTTTACTAATACTGTGCTCAAATTAATGAGTTTATTTGTTAGCGTAGCTACAAAAGTTGTTGCTACTATTTGTAGAGCCGATATCTTGACTTTAACCTTTTCTATACTATCGCCAACACCTTTGAAATCAAGAGATTGCTTAAGATTATCTAATGACTTAGATGTTTGTTTAATATTCTTTTCGAATTGCTTATTGTCAAACTCCATGCGGACAACTTTGGTATCTACATTATCTTTTGCCATATGTCTTTAAGCTCCTCTCTACATAAATTTATTTCATTTTATCTACATATTTAAAAATTTCTTCTATTGTTTGATCTATGTAATGTGCTCCTGAAACCCATCCACCATTATAAAGAGCATGACCGCTATCAACTAAAATAGCAATATTCATACCATTTTGTATGTTAGAGTTATGCATATCTATCACATACTCTCCTTTTACTTTCTTAATTTCATATGACCATGAATTTGCAGTCATACCAGATTTGGATGGTGTATTCTTTTTAAATAACTCTAAGGATTTTTCTGCTATTTGAACAATTTGTTCTTCTGTGAACATGGATTCTTTATGCTTTAAGATGTAATTTTCGATATTTTTAAAATCCCCTGTAGATTTTACTTTTATACCCATAAACTACCCTTTAGTACCTAATTTTTGTCTTCTAGCAGCATTTAATGCACGATTTTGGGCTAAAATATCACGTTTTGACATCTTATTACCCTTGCCATTACGTTGTGCTTCTTTAACATTACATATTCTAATCAAAGTTAGTAATCTATTCAGATGCCATTTCTGACATTCAAATGGTATTTGATAAGATATCATCCAATAATAGATTAACTCACTTGTAATAACTTCTTTATTTGGTCTACTAGGTGGTTGACCTTCGACTTTTCTATCAGTAAACCAAGTTGCTGTCATTGAATCTGTTATATACTCATTAATCTTTTTGAAGTCATCTTTAGTTAACAAACTATATACATTCGGATCAACGTTTTGTGTAATCGTCATACATTTGATATAATAAAGAATCTCTTCAACTGTCTTTTCTTCTGTAGATAAATATGGTTTTCTATATTTAGATTCCCACTTAGAAAGAGAGACTAATGAGTGCTCTAAAGAAAGTGTTGTTGCTTTAGTTGAGACAAATTCTTGTTTGGATTCATCCCAACCTTCATGCTCTTTTATTCTAAGTTCAAGCATATTAGTCTCCCTTCATCTATTTAGGAATTATTTTGCTTCTAATTCTTTTGCTTTTTCCACAATATCGGCTGGGAAAATAGCATTAATAAATTCAGAAGCAGCATCAGCATTGGTTGCTAATTCCATAAATAATTCTGAATAAGCTTCTGTTTGCACAAATAAATTAACTAATTTGTGACCATCTTTGTCTTCTTTAAAGAAATGTTTGCCGTCAGCACTCTTTTCACCATATGCACGTAAAATTAAATCTTTGAAGACTTTAACTAAGGATGGTGTATCTTGTGCTGCTATAATTTTTTCTAACATGGCTCGCATGCCACCGGAAATTTCTAATTCCATTTCTGTAACTTCGGCTTTAGTTAAATTAAAGTAGAAATCTTCCGTTCTTTTTTCACCATTATAATCAGTGAATGTAATTGTCTTTTTTAACATTGTTTTTGACTCCTTTTAATTAAAGAAGACCCCTCCAGTCCATTTTGAATTAGAGAGGAAGGGTCTTAAAATTTAAATGTTTGTAACTTATTCCGCGAGTAAAGCGATTAAATCATTTGGCATTAATAACATTGGTGCACCGGTGAAACCAGTAACTTTTGCAGCAATAGCTGAGATTTGCTCAGCATCATCAGTGCCAAATAAAGCAGCTTCAATTAAAGTTAATTTAGCTGCAGCAACTTTAGTTGAATCAATTTCAACATGAGCTGTTGGTTTGAAACCAGTAACTTCTGCTGGAATTGTTGAAAGTTCCCAAGAGAATGTAATTGCATCTGGGGAATCATTGACTGTTTCGTATGCTCTTTCTGATGGAGCAGCTTTACAGCCATAAATGAGGTGTAATTTATAACCTAAATCTGGGTTGAGTTCGTTGCCAAGTTTGGTACGATAAGCAAAACCGAAAGATTTTCTTGGTTGTTGACCGATTTTAACGCCGGCACCTAATTCGGCGGAACCATCACATTCTTCGAATTCATCTGGGTATGTGTATGCTTCGATTGTAGCCTTAAAGTCTTCGGCAGACATTAAGTTTAAGTATTTGATGTTGTCAGCATATAATGGAGTGACTTCAGCACCTTCTGGAGATTCTGTGACAGCTGTTAAGCCGTTCCAAGGAACGCCAGCACCATATGTTGCACCATCAAGATTCATTGGGTATAAAACGCCATGATCGACACCTGTTTCATAGAAGTGTTTACCAGACGCGTCCCACACGATTTTATTGCTTGTAGGCATAATATGTCCTCCTAGTAGTAAATGTTAAAGATGTCATGATTTAAATTGTTCACAACATGATGACGAATAAATCTTGCAGTTTTCATTTGTGACACTTTTGTCACTATTTCACTGTCTGGATTTTCATCAACAACTGTGACTCTATACTGACGAGGACTGTCATAAACAATGTCGTCAGCAAATGTATTAGCTATGTCATAACGTTCATAAATAATACATGGATAATTGAGTTTAAGAGACTCTGGTGGTTGGAAATATACATATCGAGTTCCAAGAACTGTACAAAGTTCCTCGTGTAGTGTAAGCCTATTGTGCATTGTACTCCCCTCCCAAAGTCAGTATCAATCTAGGGTATTGTACTTCAACTCTCTTTACAATCCACTTGACTCCCATAAATGTCGCGTATTTAATTGTACGAAAGTTGCTCATGGCAAATGGGTCGGCCACAATGCTTATTAAATTATCAATATTAATATCACTATTAACTTTATCCGTATGTTCTAAATTTCTAGTATTTCTAATTACGTCGCCATAGGCATCTTTTTCAGTAATACTATTAGTCCATACACCCGGAACAGTTTCAGTGGCTACACCGTAACCGATTTTCCCATAATACCTTGCCATTTTGAATTTTCTCCTTACTCAGGGTTATTAGGAGCTTCTTCAGGCTCTGGTTCTGCTTGTGGAGCTGGTTCGAAGGTGATGTCACTTAAAGCAACTTCTTTAACGACACTATCTTCACCCATTGTAACTGTAAATTGTAACACTGCGTTTGGTTTGTTTGTACAAATAACAACAATGTTTCTATCTTGGTCTAAGGTGACTGGAGCCTTTGAACTACCTTTTAATTTGTAAGTAATCACAGCTTCAGCTGGAGCACCATTGACTTTTAGCGCTATATAGTTACCAGATTGTTCAGCTGGTTTAGAGCTGAATTCAGTCCAACCAGAAATATAGTGTAAAGTACCGGAAGCAACACCGTTATTAATAACTAAATCTGATTGTAATTCACTTGCTAACTTCCCAAATAAAGCGCCTGCCTCATCAGTCTCGGGATCTACTGTGACGCTACCTAAAAAGAATGTTTCTTTTCAAAGCTGATAGCAGAATATGGTTTGACTAACGCACCGGAGCAACGTGTTTCAATTAAGTATTCTTGCTTATTGTAATTGATGTCAAAGCCATCGAACATGCTAACTTGGCCACCTTTATCGGCACCAACATTATAGTCTCTTAAATTGACAACAAGACCTAATAAGTCGTATTGGTATGAAGCATCTCTACGATATGCACCTTCCATAACTTCGACTGTAACGATGTCGGAAACACGGAGAGCTGTTTTAAGCTTTTCAACTGTGTCATAAATGACGCGGCCATTGAGGTCTTCAATTAAGAGCATGTTTGTAAGCATGTCTTCGGTTGTGAAGAGTGTTGGGTTACCAGAACCTTTATAGTCTTTACGAGACTTGACGACTTCTTTAATGAATCTCTTAGCAAATGCGTATTCGTCTTCGTCTTGAGCTTGTTCCATTATTCTCTTAATGCTATAGACTTCATTGTCTTGCCAAATTGGACGGATGTGTAATGGGTCGATCTTATCATTATGATCAGAACTACGACCATCACCGATTAAGAATGCTCTAGCTAATTCTTCATTGAGCATTGTTCTCATTTCGGCTTTTAAGTAAGCGATAACGTCGAAATCTGTGATGTCGATAACGTCATCTCTATCAATCTTTTGAAGTTTGTAGACGGTTTGTGGATCTGTTTTACGCTTGAAAGCAGCGATAACTTCTTCAACTTTTTGTCTACCTTTGACATAACCTTTCGCACGAGCTTCATCAGCTGTAATATTGATATAAGTTGATTTAACTCTTGAGAATGGTGTGTGGTGAACACCAGCCATAACTTTGGCAACCCAGTCCATGTCTCTGGAAACTGTTTCTGGTTGTTTATTAACGGCTTGATATTCTGGGAATAATTCACCAACATTGGTGATACCATGAGCTAAGAAAGCTTCTTTCATAGAGCCATTCTTCTTAGCATCATCTAAAATTTGGACAAATTCGGAATGGCTTAATTCTTCGCCATTATCTTTTGTCATGCCTTCGAAAACATTATGTTTCATCTGTTGATTTCCTCCGTTTGCATTTTTGCCTTCTTCATAAGCGGCACCAACGAGAAGTTCTAAAACACTACGTTGTTTTTCATTCATTGTGTCAACAACGTCTTGAACAGTTTCGTCTTCATTACTTGGTGCAGGATCTTTGTGTTCTAAGTTTTCTTGTTTTTGTTCTTCCGGATTTGGTGTTTGTTCCGGAGTTTCTTGTTTGTTTGGATCGTTTTGCATTTGACTGCCTCCATTTTCTTGTTCTTCTTCTGCATGGAACATTTCAATAGCACCATCGTTGAAGATTTTAGCTTCTTCAGATTCACCAGTGTCTGCATGAGATATTACATTCTCAATATAAGCACCAGGATTTGCACCTGCTAACACTAAGCTAACCTCTCTGATGTTACCATGCATTACTTCCTTGTTTTTTGTCTGCTTTAATTGATTAGCATAAATAGACAAGGAGCAAATGTCTCCGTGAGAGACCAATTTTTTAGCATTTTCACCTTGTTCGGTATCATTAAATGAGCAATATGCGTAAACGCCTTCATCTCTATCTTCGAGAATGGCGTGACCTAAAACGTTGTTTGCATCATTGTGATCATGATTCCAAACTAATGGAACTTTAGCCCCATCATTGCCTTTAAAGGCATGTGCTAAAATAGTTCTCCCATCTGAACATTTGATGTTGTTTCTAGTGGCCCAACCACTAAAATCATAAGTCTTTGGTTTACTCATTTTGATTTTTAACAACCTCCGTTATTCAGTGTTCAAATCGGCTAGTTCTTTAGCAGCTGCATCGTCTAAATCACTGCCCATAGGATTACCAGGTGGTGTACTTTCATCAACTGGTTGATTAATATTTTTATTTCTGAGTTCATCTGCTTTTGGATCATTAGATGGTTTTAAGCCAACTACTTGTCTCATTTCGTTAGAAGACATAATTTCATTTCTTGTGAACTTATCAGCAATGTCAGCCAAACTAGAAATTGGTACTAGTTTAAATGGATCATTAAAGAACATAATAGTATGTTTTTGACTTCTAGCAGTTTTAGTTAAAAACTTTCTACGGAATTCCTCAGTAATAGCACATAGAATTGGAACTACTATCCTGTGTGTGTAGTTTAACATAGTCTTTTCATCTGCTGTACCATTTAAAATTGCTTCTGTCATACCTAACTGGGTAAATACCATGCTCGTCAAATATTTAACTTGCTCTAATAAATTGTTCTCGGCAGGACGATTTAACTGTGTTATCTTTTCCGTACCATCAGTATAAGCAATACCATATTGTGATTTGCCTAACTGATCTTCTATGTCAGCACGTCGTTGTGCAGCTTGAACTTGACGCGCCGGAGTCTTAATGATGTATGGTAATTGAACAATAAGATTCAGTTTGCCTGATCCATTTTCCGCATCAACTACATCAAGAAGATTAAATTTTCGAATCAATCTTTGCATTACTGAATTAGGCTCGTTCATTATTGCATAGAATGGATTCTCTATAATTGCAGTACTCTTTTTAGGCACTGTAATCGTCTGTTTTTGACCTATACGGTCGTTATAAAGTTCTACTTCGACTTGTTCAGGGAACCACGTTACAATCTTACCGACTCTCATGCTTTCAATGTCAAAAGATGTAGAAACTTTAGGATCAATACTTGTATCAACAGGTACAACAGCAACACAGCCTTCGTCAAACATAGAAATAACAATATCTCTAATAAATTCTCTAGCTGTTTGATCCTTATTCGCTGCGGTTTTCAAACACTCGTTAAGACTATCGTCGACTTCTTCTTCAAATCTATTATTATCGTCTATTTTAACATGACGAATGTCAACTGAAGCTACATCAACTGCAATTCTATTATAAATTGTAGTTATAAGTGATCTTTCCTGACCTCTTGTAAAATATATACGATCTGGTCTATATGTAGATGAGTATCCGAGATTCTCATAACGAGTTGTAATGATTGGTTTTGTTAAATCATATGGAGGTCCTTTTCCAAAAAAGGCATTCCACGCATGAGATAATCTATCTAATAAGCCCATGGTTAATTATTACCTCCATTTTCTTTTTTATCTTTGTGTGCTTTAACAATATTTGCAGCGGCACCAACTGTTAAAGCGGCAAGAGCTCCTGTTAATAATGCTTTAGTTACAGTGGCCCCAACACTTTTTCGATATTTAATACCTTGTTGGCCTTTTTTAACAACATAACCGCCAGATACAATGCTGCCAGTTTTTATTTTACGTACTAATAAACTAGCCCCAGCACCTGCTAAAAATGCTGTTCCTGCCGCAGAATATGCACCTATTTTAAATTTAGTATCAGAAGAAAGTGGTTTTTTCTCTTTGTTTTTTAAAGTACCATCTTCATTCTGATATCTTCTAACACCCCATCGTTGGCCCTTGACGCCATGATGCGATAAATACTCTTGTGAATAACTATACATAATTAATCAAAAGCCTCCTTGTTGTGTTTGTAAGCGACCCAAGCATCCATTGCTGCTGCGACATTATCAATCTTAGCTTCATAACGTTTCTTATAAAGCTTTCTATTACCATTTGTGTCCTCAAGAACGATAGCATTGCCCATACAGAATTGCATAAGCTCTTCATCAAATATAAGCATTCTATCCTCGGAAAGTTTCTTAAGTTCACCTAAAGGAACGGATTCTGTTTTAGCACCTTGAATAACTTTTTCTATGCCATAAGGACCGTTTTCAGATTGCCATCTTTCAACAAATTCTTTAGCATTATATGGGTCAAATCCCAATGCTCTAACATCATATTCTTTTTCTTGAATATGTTTATCTAGATCATCATATACCAAATCCATATCTAAAGTAGTACCTTCCATAATGCATAATGAACCTTCTCTTAAGAAGTCGTCATATTTTACTTTTAAAGCACCTGGCAACTTATCCATCGTTTTAATTGTAATATAACTTCGTACTTTAATACCAAAACACCCATTTTTAAGTGGGAATAAGAAAGTAAATGCACAGAAGTCATCACCTTGTGATAAGTCGGCGCCTAAAGCGCATGGCATACCCCAGAATTCGGATTTAGGATGTGGAATAGTTTCTTCGTATGTGAAATAATATGTATAACCTTCCATTGGAAGGCCAAATCTTTTAGCTAAAATATCGTTACGAGTTGCAGGAGCTTGCTCTGCTCTTTCTACATCCTGTTGATATGCTTCATAGCTAACTGTCTTACCAATATTAGGATTGGCTTTAGCCCAAAGTGCAGGATCTGCAACTTCATCGACACTATCTAACTTATACCACCAAATAGATACATGAGGATTATAGTATTCTTCTTTGAGAATCTTCATTAATTCTATTTTAATAGTATCGCCAGGACCATTACGAACTGTACCTTCAGATGAAATAGCTAATATAAAGTAATCATCAACTTTAGAAGCACCCTGTTCAATTGCACCTATAACATCTTCATGAATATCACCAGATAACCATTCGTCAACTGTTGCAATTTTACATCTAATACCCTGCAATTTATTAATACTGAATGGGCGAATTTCTACAAGAGATCCAGTTAAGAAGTTTTCAATACCTTTTTTAGTAGAAGCTAACTTAACTCTCTCTGCTCTTGACCCTGTAGTATTTTGAAGGGATCCTTCTGTTAAGAATTTAAATAAAGGACCGCGTGCGCGCGTAATAGCTGTTCTAATTGGTGACATAACTTCTTCAGCTTGCTTCATGGTTGGAGCAGTTGTAATTTGGTATGTCGTTGTCGTATCAATATTTAAAAAATAACTTTGAATAGTAGAAGCATACATTGATTTAGCAGCACCTCTACCTATAATTAAATACTGTTTTTGTATTAATCTTTTTTTAATTCTTCGCCTTACATATGAGCCACCAACACCACTTGGATTTGGTACAAATACAGTTCTTTCTATAAAATAATACCATCCAAATACTTGTTCGGCCCATAATTTAAATGTATCTAATAGTTTCATATCACTGCCATCGGTTAATGTGAGTTCATTCTCACAAAACTTGATGTAGCCTTCAACGGCTAGGTCATCATAATATATACCAGGATTAGCGATAAGTTTATCTATTCGATTCATCTCCATGGCGACTTCTTTACAAACTGGAATTTCTCCTTTTAAGACCGCTTCTCTAAAACGGCCATAATATTTTGGTACAGCCGTGTTAGATAACGACATAATTTAGATTAAGGCTTGGTGTAAACGCTAGGTTTATCTCTTTCAGTGGCTTGACCACCTAAAGACCCGGCGCCTGCAATAAGGGCACCTATACCACCTGCTAATAGCGCTGTGGTTATTGTTGCTCCGACTGCAACTTTACTTCTAGCTGTTTTACCTTTGTGTTCAGCCCAAGTTCCTTTTTTCCACTTTCTAGCTAAAAATGTTAGAGCTCCGGTTGCAAGAAATGTTGCACCGATTTTGATTGCTGTATCCCTGTTAAAAGCTCTACCAGGTTGTGTTGTTCCAGTTAATTGTTTGTATTGTGCTTCCGCACCCAATCTCTTATTAGCATCTGCTAATTGTTTATCGGTCATTTTACGAGGATCTTTATATGGTTCACCTTTTTCGTTATAGCGAGCTTTGCCTGCATCTGTTAGAGTACCGTCCTCGTTTTGGAAACGTCTTACGCCCCATTTCTGACCTTTAATTCCATGATGTTGAAGGATTTCTTGTGGATTAATAATATATGTTCCCATAATTATTTACCTCACTTGACAAT
The DNA here is from genome assembly GCF_045636185.1 of Methanobrevibacter sp. Taxonomy (GTDB): domain Archaea; phylum Methanobacteriota; class Methanobacteria; order Methanobacteriales; family Methanobacteriaceae; genus Methanocatella. The sequence continues at coordinate 11,623 of NZ_JAZTXC010000017.1, forward strand.
ACCACGTGAACCTAATCTTACATGACCATTACCGGTTATAAACTGATCAGCTTTACTTGCTGCTTTTCCAACTTTCTTACCTAATAAACCAACATTTTCTCTTTCTCTAAGAGGTTTGTTTTTATTATCTTCGTAAGTATTCTTTAATTGGTTAATTTTATGACCTAAGAAACCACCAACGATTGATGCTCCTAAACCAATTAACACTGTTTTAGTAACAGCTTTCTTAAAATTAGCTTTAAACGCAGGACTTGTTTTAAATTTTTTCCATGCTAACCTAGCGCCAATAGCACCACCAGCTGCAGCACCTACACCGACACTAACATCATGTTTAACGTTTCTTTTGCCTAAAGCTGTCAATTTACCGTCTTCAGTTTCATATCTTCTGATACCCCACTTTTGACCTTTAACACCATGATGGAAAAGAGCATTTAACTCGTCATAACTATGTAATAAATTAGCTTGTTCTTCATCTAAGAAATTTTCTTTAACTTGTTCATCGATATAGTCATCGAATATAACGCCTGGAGCTTTAACTGCTTGTCCGCTTGAACTTGCATTAAGAACGTGTTCTCTATACTTATTCCAAGCTTCTTCAAACCAATCATAGTTTCTCCAACGCCATGAAATTCTATCAAGAACTTCGCAGATAGCTCTTGGTAAGTCATCATAGAAATCTCTTTGAATAACTTTAATATCGCCTTTTTCTTCATTTTGTCTGCGGGTGATTATAAATTTCTTTTCTTGTTCAGAATATGGATACATATTAATAACCTCCTTTTTGAGTATACAATCTCCATTCTAATTCAGCTGCTTGACCTTTAAAAGCATCTAGCAATGCTGAAGTTTGAGGAGGATCAAAGACTAGCTTAACTTTAATGTATACATATGTTTTAACATTTTCTATCAATAAATCATTTGAAGTAAATTGTCCCCAAGTTTCGCTAGTACCTGTAATACGGAATCCTTCTTGAGGGCCAACACCCATTTGAATTAGGTTTGCAAATACAGTGTTGATATGAAAAGTTACGTCAGTATCAAACGCTGTATTATCTGCACTAAGTCCTAACAATTTTTTAATAGAGGTTAGGATACTCTCTTCTAAGATTACAGCGTCTGGCATAAAGATTATTCTCCTTCAGCTTCTTTGACTTCTTCTTTAGGAGCTTCTTCAGGCTCTGGTTCTGCTTGTGGCTCACTATTAGCCAATTCTACAAATCTCTTTGGAACAAAACATTCGATATGAGCTGCAACTTTGTAGTAATCTCCTTCAGAACCAAGGATAATAACTTCTTTACCACGAGATAAGAAAGCAGTCATCTCTGATTTGCCATCTGGAAGTCTTCTAGCAACAACTACCTCTTGGTTAGCAATATAACCTTTAGCTTCAGAATTTGCTTTAGCTTTTTTGTTTTGTTTAGACATACTTAGTCTCCTTTCACACTACCATAATTTAGTATCGCCAGGTCGACGATCTGTTATTACTTTTTCTTTTACTATTGCATCATCACCATAATGTATAGCATTATGTGTCTGTAACGATACACAAATTAAATTTTCCGGATCAAGAAGTAACTCAATGTTATCTTCAAGATCTTCAATTGATACCGGATTAATATGATGTACAATAATGTCACCACGAATTGGATAACCAGGACAACCCATATCATTGCCATTATCTCTAACAATAACTTGTTGTCTAACTCTTTTCCATTCTGGAGACCTATAAAATCTTTGATTTAAATATCGATCAAATCCAAATGTTTCATTAGCAACTACTCCATTTAGTCGCAAATATCTAAACCGTTCCTCAAAAGAATGTAACCTAATTAATTCTGAATACGATTTCATTAGAATTCACCGCCTTCAATAATTACATCGTCATAATCATCCTTTCCAGAATATGTTTTCATAGCATTCATTGCGTCTGCATACAATTTCTCCATCCTGGCTGTTGATTCTAGACTTGCTTGTTTTGCTTTTAGCAATTCGGTTTCATTTTTGAGCTTCTCAATTTCTAATTGATTTCTAGTTGATCCTAATTTTAGAAAATGAGTTGTTTCTTGAGAAGATGCCGTGCCATCACGCAAGCGTTGTTCAACTACATCATACGCCAAGGATATCAATTGAGCCTCTCTACCTTCCGGAGAGATTGCTGGACGTAAAGGTGGTCTATCTTCTAAAGAAGTCGATGAGATTGCTCTACGTTTTGACATCTTTTCGCACTCCTCCTCATTACTTATTCATGAGTATTTTCCAGAGTATACTAAGTTCTAACATACTTTCCCTTAACAATTGTCCATAGAAAGGAGTCGGAAAATAGGAGGAATATCAAGCAGCAATACGTAATAACCTATTTATGTACATAGATACCTAATATACCCCGAAAAACACTCATGCGAAAATATAAATGTTTCTATAAAATCTCCCTCCGGAGAATTTTTAAAG
>NZ_JAZTXC010000018.1:0-9891 GCF_045636185.1 Methanobrevibacter sp.
TGAAAGTACCTGAAATTCTAGAACCTTATTTAGTTAAAAGAGGTTTAACACTCGCTGAAGACAAAACAAAAATTTCCCATTTACGAGAGGGATTTGATTTTCTGAGACTGAATTTCAGAATATACTACTCTAAAAATGGCCACAAAACTTTAATTAAACCATCTAAAGAGAGTATTCAGAAAGCCCGAGATAAAATCTCCGATATATATGAGAATATGAATGGAAACAATGTTGATACCTTAATTGAAGTTGTTAATCCAGTTATTAGGGGAATTGCTAACTTTTGGAAACCCTATGTTTCCAAGGAAATATTTGGCAAAATGGATAATTTCATTTGGATTAAGAATAGTAAATTCCTTACACGGCTTCATCCCAAGAAAAGTAAGAAATGGATTAAAAAGAAATACTATCCGCCTTACAATGATGGAAAACACCGAGATAATTGGGTTTTAACTGGCCCTAATAATGGTCTACATATGGAAAGAATGTCTTGGTACCCGATTAGACGGCATACCATGATAAAATTTAATTACAGTCCATATGATGCTAGTAAATCAGATTATTTTGCAAATAGACGATAAATTAAACCTTATTATTCAGATAAATGTTTGCTTGAGCCCATTGTGATGAAAGTCACACGATGGGTTCTTAGGAGAGAAGGAGGGGGCGACCCCTCTGACTTATCCGACGAGATGAATTTCACAAAAAAGACACGGAGTCATTTTTTTTAATTAATATTTTTGAATAATTACTTTTCAAATGCTCTCTCTCATTTTGTTTATATATTTTGTATATTCATATATATTTTTGTAGTGATAAAAATCTGTTAATGGTTTTTTTCAATGGTTGTTAGATGGTGTGTTTTATTTATGCCTGAGGTTTTAAGTTGTAAATGTAGTATTAATCCTAATTGGGATTTAAAGATTGCTTTTTGGGATGCTTTTGGAGCTTCACGTTTTGTTAGCAATAACGTTAGACAAAAAGTAAGGCAAGCAAGAATTCACAACAAGATAATCGATAAAAATTACCCTGAATCTAAGGATGAAAAGATTTGGATAAATAGGAGTTTTTACAATGATTGTCTACGTGAATTAAAGCATGAAAATCCATTTCTATACGAAATCGACTCTACAGCTTTACAAGAATCTACAGAACGCTTACAAAAAGCATATCAACGCTATGATAAAAGATTATCTGGTGAACCTAAGATTAAAACATTAAAAAATCCAGTACAATCATTCACCATTAAAAACATCAAAAACAGCATTAGACTCAAAGACAATTACATAAGACTAAATAAATACGGATTCATCAAACTACATGGATTGCGACCAATACTGGGCAGAATACAAACCGTAACAATCCTATATGACAAAGGAAGATGGTATGCAATATTGACTTATCGAATTGAAATCCGAATAGATCCACTTCCATTAACCGGTAAAGCAGTGGGAATTGACGTTGGTTTAAAAAATTATATCACATTATCAACGGGAGAGGTGATAGCCAAACCAGACACCCGTGATTTAGATTATAAAATAAAAAAACAACGCAAAATAGTATCCCGCAGATTCCAAGTCTCACCATATGGAAGCAACTACCTAAAAGCCATAGAACAACTACAACGACTCGAACACAAAAGAAACGACATAATAAACGATTTCCACCACAAAATAAGCAAAAAAATAGTTAATGAATACGATATAATCGTAATGGAAACATTAAATATTAAAGGTATGCTAAAAAATCATCATGTCAGTAGCGGAATTCATGATGTCGCATGGTATAAACTAAAACAAAAAATCAAATACAAAGCAGAATTATACGGTAAAACATTCATCGAAATAGATCAATGGTTCGCTTCCACAAAAACATGCCACAAATGCGGCTACAAAAACAACAACATAACCCTAAAAGACAGAGAATGGAATTGCCCAAAATGCGGCACACAGCATGAAAGAGACCACAATTCCGCAGTCAATATCTTAAACGAAGGGTTAAAAACACTAAAAAAACCTAGGGGACCTGGGGGATAGCTTAGAATATTTTCCATTCAATAGAATGGATTACCTAAGAATCTCCGACCTCTACAGGTCGGAGAGGTTCAATTCAAGCATTTTAGTTTATTATTTCTTTCATTAAAATCATCACTTATATCAATACTGGTAAAATTATTGATTGTAAAATCAAGATAACTGATGCTTTTTCTCATCTGAAATATTGTAATGTAATTAATTATATATTAGAAAAAACATAATATTGTACAATAATTTTTAATTAATATGGGGTAATTAAATTGAAAGCAATAATTCTAAGTGCTGGTGAAGGTTCAAGGATGAGGCCATTAACACTTACAAAGCCTAAAACAATGTTGCCTGTCGCCGGTAAGCCAATTATTCAATATAATATAGAAGCATTAAAAAACAACGGTATTACTGATATATTATTAATTGTAAGATATAAGGAAGAAATTGTAAAAGAGTATTTCGGTGATGGATCCAAATTTGGTGTCAATATTACCTATGAAACTCAAAAGGATTTCCTCGGAACAGCTAATGCTATTTCATATGGTGAAAATTTCATTGATGACAGTTTAATTGTTTTAAATGGGGATATTATACTTGATGATGATATAATCGGTGAAATCATTAAAAAATATAATGACTTGAAGCCAGATACATTAATGGTTTTAACTGAAGTAGATGATCCTTCCGCTTTTGGTGTTGTTGAAATAGATGACGGCAACATTAAAAATATTATTGAAAAGCCTAAAAAAGAAGAAGCTCCTAGCAATCTGGTCAATACTGGAATATATGTATTTAACAAGGATATTTTTGAAAAAATTGAAAAAACAGAAATATCTGAGAGGGGAGAATACGAAATTACTGATTCAGTTTCCCTGCAGATAGATGAAGGCAAAAAGGTCATCGGCCACAAGACAGATAAGGATTGGATTGATGTTGGAAGGCCATGGGAACTTATTGAAGTTAATGAAGAGTTAATCGGTGACTTAAAAACCCAGATTAAGGGTAAGGTTGAAAACGGAGCTCACATTCATGGTGAAGTTTATTTGGGTGAAGGCAGTGTCATTAAAGCGGGAGTTTACATTGAAGGTAATGTTTACATAGGTAAGGACTGTGATGTAGGTCCTAACTGTTATATTCGTGGCAATACTTATCTCGGCGATAATGTTCATGTCGGTAATGCAGTTGAAATCAAGAACTCAATCATTATGGAAAATACCAATGTCAGCCATTTGAGTTATGTTGGGGATTCCGTAATAGGTTCTAACTGTAATATTGCAGCAGGAACAAATCTCGCCAATTTGCGTTTTGACAATGCTAACGTTAAAACCAAAATCAAGGATGCAATTGAAGATAGTGGAAGACGTAAGCTTGGGGCCATTATCGGAGACTCCGTTAAAACCGGAATCAACTCCAGCTTTTCTCCTGGTGTTAAGGTTGGATCCAATTCAACAATCGGTTCAAATGTTCTATTATATGAAGATTTGCCGTCTGATACAAGAGTATTGTTAAAGCAAACTCACATTGTTCAGGATAAAATTAAAGAAAAGAAAGAATAAATTAAACTAGTGATATTATGGAAAATAAAAAAGACTCTATTGTAATATGCCCTGGTGCTCAAGTACTTGGTGATGTTGAACTCGGTGAAAATGTTTCCATTTGGCATGGTGCTGTCGTAAGAGGAGATACTGCTCCAATTAAAATAGGAAATAATTCCAATGTTCAGGACAATTGTGTTGTCCACTGCTCCAAAGATTTCCCTGTTGTCATTAAGGATAATGTATCTGTAGGTCATGGGGCCGTTATTCACGGATGCACGCTGGAAGACAACGTTTTGATTGGAATGAATGCGACGGTTTTAAACGGAGCCAAAATAGGCAAAAATTCTATTGTCGGTGCGGGAGCAGTTGTAAGTGAAGGAAAAGAATTTCCTGAAAATAGTCTGATTTTAGGAGTTCCTGCAAGACTGATTAAGGAAGTGACTCCCGAACAGATTCAGCATATTCAAGTTAATGCAGATAATTATGTAAAACTTTCCAAACAGTATAAGGAAGATTAAATCATGAAACCAAGACAAATCGTTAGTGATATGGACTCATATGTTCCCGGAAGGTCACAGGATGAAATAGCTGAAGAATTCGGATTAAAAAAGGAAGACATTATTAAGTTGGGATCTAATGAAAATCCATGGGGTCCTTCTCCAAAAGCTATTGAAGCCATTAAAAATGAATTGAACTCAATGAACCGGTACCCTGAATCTCAGCTTAAGGAAGTAGTTCATCTTGCAGCCCAATATGCTGGAGTTAAGGATTCTCAGGTTATAATCGGAGGAGATGGTGCTGACGAAATCATTGATGTTCTGGCAAAGACTTTCATAAATCCCGATGATGAGTTTATTGTGCCTTTGCCGTCCTATATGTATTATGAATATTTGTTGAAGCAGTATGGCGCTAAGCCGGTTTATGCAAAATGGGATTTGGACAAAAATGCTTTGGATGTCGAATCTATTTATGACAAGATAACTCCAAAAACCAAGATGATATTTCTGTGCAGTCCGAACAATCCTACAGGCACATTGATTGACAGAAATGATTTAATCAAGATTGCTGGAGACAATCCTGACATATTAATCGTTATTGATGAGGCCTACTTTGAATACTCTGAAGTTACAAATAAGGATTTAATCAATGAATATGACAATATTTTTATTATAAGGACAATGTCCAAGGTTTTAGGCCTTGCAGGAATGAGGATAGGATACGGCCTTGCCTGTGAGGAAATCATCGAATACATGCACAGAATAAAGCCCGTATTTTCCCTGACAAGACTGTCCTATGTTGCGGCAGTAAATACATTTAAGGATACTGACTATATTGAAAGATCAATAAGGGATGGAATAGAAAGCAGGGATTATCTCATTGATGAGCTTTCTAAAATAGATTCTCTTAATGTATTTCCGTCAAAATCCAATTTCATATTGATTGGCGTTAAGGATACAGGTTACACTGCAGCAGAAATTGCTCGCGAATTTATGAAAAGAGGAATTATAGTTCGTGACTGTACATCCTTTAAAGGTTTAGATGAATACTGGATAAGAATCAGTATCTGTACAATGGAAGAGAATAAAAAATTCATTGAAATTGTTCATGAGGTAGTAGACTGATGTATGTTGGCGGAACTTTAATATCCTCAGTGGAATTCCATGGAAATATGTCCCTGGTTATTTTCATGTCCAAATGTCCTTTGGCATGCAGATATTGCCACAATGTGGAACTGCTGGAAGACGATACTGAAAAGACTTTTGAAGAAGTTAAAAAGGACATTGACCATGCTGCTGATTTTATTGATGCTGTTGTAATATCTGGCGGCGAGCCGTTGATGCAGCTTGATGCATTGATTGAGCTTTTCACATACATTAAAAGTATTGGCCTTAAAACAAAGCTCGATACAAGCGGAATTTATCCGGAAAAAATCGAAAAGCTGCTGGAACTGGAACTATTGGATTTCGTGTCCTTGGATGTCAAGGCGCCTTTTGAAAAATACAGAAAGATTACCGGAGCCAAAGTCGGTTCACAGGTTAAAAAATCAATGAAACTTTTAAATGAAGATTCTAATGTTCGCCTGGAAGTCAGAACAACTTACGTTCCTACATTGCATACCAAAAAGGACATCCATAATCTTGTAAGTGATGTTGAAGGCGACATCTATACGATTCAGCAGTTCAGAAACAAAAATGTGCTGGATCCTGCTTTGGAAGAAGTTGAAGTTCCGAATCCTCACGATTTGATTAAATTAGCTGAGGAAATCAGGCCGTTATTTGATGGTGTCGTTAAAGTTAAAACAGGAGAATTTGGAGAACAGGTAATTGAATGAATTTAAGGGAGGTCCAAAATGCCGATTTTATCATTTTCCAGTAATGATATTGATGTTATAACAGGTAAAAAAAGAAGAACAATCCGTAAACTTTGGAAAACTCCTCTTAAAAAAGGTGACAGATTATACTGTTACTGGAATCTTGTTTCAAAAGAAAAGATGAAGATTTTTGAAGCCATTGTCACTGATGTTGAAGACATTGCTTTTGAGGATATCGTAGACAATGATGATGTTGCCCGTGAAGAGGGATTTAAAGACTCTAAAGAAATGTTAAAGGAATTTAAAAAGATGTATGGTGGCAGAGTCGACAATTCCGACAAATTCCAGATTATTTATTTTGAAAAATTGGACATCGATGACTGGAAAGGAGACAAAATCGATGAAAAGTCAATGATAACAAAACGTGCAGACATTCTTTTTGACAGCGGTAAATTTGACAAATCCACAATGTGCTATGATGCGGCTTTAAGAATTGACCCTCATGATGTTTATCTCTTGAATAAGCAGGGAGACAACCTTTCAAGACTGGGCAAGTTTGATGAAGCCATTGATTGCTATGACAAGGCATTGGAAATCGAGCCCGATAATGTATATATCTTAAACAACAAGGCTATTGCCCTTTTGAATGCAGGTGATTTGGATGGTGCATTGAAGGCAAGTACCATTGCTTATAATTATTCTCCAAGCAGTCCTATTGTGTTATACTGGAGAGGATTCATTCTGGAGGTTTTAGGAGAGTATGATAAGGCATTGAAAGTCTATGACAAGCTCATAGTCATTGACAGTGAAAATCCTGAAGTTTGGAATTCCAGAGGAAACCTTTTAACTGACATGGGCCGTCTGGAAGAGGCAATTGAATCTTTCGACAGGGCGGTTGAGGTTTGTTTGGATGATTCTGAAATGGATGCTGATGCTATTAACAGGATGGGTAATGCATATATTGATTTGGGTAAACTCGATGAAGCTTTGGAATGTTTTAATACAGCTATTTCTTTAGAAAAAAATAATATTGACTTTTTGCTAAATAAGGGCGTTGTACTGATGGAACTGGGCAAATTTGAAGAGGCTGTTGATAGTTTCAATAAGGTGTTGCTTAGAAATCCCGACAATGAAGATGCATTTTTCCTGAAAGAGGAATGTTTGGAAAACTTCTGAGGATGTTATCTTTTGAAGTAAATTTTTTCATTGTATTAATGTTTAAATATTTGGTTTGTCATAATATTTTAAAGAATTTTTTTAAAATTCTTTTTTGTGATTTTTTCACTAAAAATACATGATGAATTAATCAATGTCTGTGAGTATTTTATGGGGTTATTTTTTTAATTCCACATTAAGGTATTGATTGTTTTAAAAATAGTTTTTTTTTTAAATGTTTTTTGTTAATATTAAAAAAAGTAAAATTATTGAAGTAAAAGTTACTTCAATTTTTAGCCTTTGTATTTTTTAATTAAGCCGAGACCCCATTCGGTCATTTCATCGGCTTTTTCCTGTGAATCGCTTTCAGCAAAGCATCTGAAAATAGGTTCGGTACCTGAAGGTCTAATGATAACCCATCCGTCCTCTTTTAGAATTTTTACACCGTCGGTTAAATCCAGTTTGAAATCGGTTGTGGTTTTGATTTCTTCAGCGATATTATCCATAACTTCTTGTTTTAAATCGTCAGCACATTCGATTTTTGTTTTGCTTGCATAATAGACAGGAAGCTCTGCTACCAATTCAGATAATGGTTTTTTCTCTAAAGCCAAGGTTTCTAAGATTTTAGCAACAGTCATAACGGCATCTCTTCCATAGACAAAGTCCGGGAAAATTAAACCGCCGTTTTCTTCCCCACCAAATAATCCGTCTTTTTCATGCAGTTCACGTGCTACAAGCAAATCTCCAACTGCAGTAGCTATTACTTCTCCGTTGTATTCTTCTGCTATGTCATAAATTGCCTGGGAAGTTGCAACGGTAGTAACTATGATTCCACCATTATTTTCCTTAAGCATTTGTTTTTCAACAAGAGTGAATGTTTTATCTCCTAAAACGAAGTTTCCTTTCTCATCAATGCAGATTGTTCTGTCAGCATCTCCGTCATGGGCAAGACCTATATCTGCACCCAATTCTTTTACAACGCCAATCAGTTCCTGGAGGTTTTCTTCAATAGGTTCAGGGTCACGTCCAGGAAATGCTCCGTCCGCCTGACAGTTAAGGGTGGTTACTTCACACCCTAATTTACGGATTAAGTATGGTGCAGTGTAGGCGCCGGCACCGGATCCGCAGTCAACAACCACTTTCAAGTTAGCTTCTCTGATTGCATCAGCATCAACTTTTGATATTGCCTCATCAACGTATTCATCAATGATTTTGTCATTGCTGTAAACCTGACCAATTTCAAACCATTCTGCTCTTTTAGGTTCTCCGTCAAAGTATAACTCTTCAATAGCCAAATCCATTTCATCAGGAATTCCAATACCATATTCGTCCAAAAACTTAATTCCATTGTATTTTGGAGGGTTGTGTGAAGCAGTAATCATTACTCCACCATCATAGTATTTGCGAACGGCGTATTGAACACCTGGTGTAGGGAGTATTCCTAAATCCACAACATCACATCCTGATGATAAAAGACCTGCCTTTACGGCTTCCATTAACATAGGACTTGTTGTTCTTGTATCTCCACCAACTGCAACGGTTCCTTGAATTTGAGTTCCATAACATGCAGCCAGTCTTGATGCAAATTCAGGGGTTAATACATCGTTTGCAGTTCTTCTAACTCCAAATGTTCCGAATAATCTTTTTTTACTTGACATGTTAATAAATTCCTATAAATTTAATTATATATAATTTTGGTTTTTGGTTAATAAATATGTATTTATCTTAATGGTGCAAGAATACATGATTTCTATAAGTCGTGGTAGTTCAACATTTTATTATTTCGGAAAAATGATTCTAATGATGAATTAACAAAAAAGTATGCATTCTGATTGATGAAAATGAATGTTACATTACCAACGCCATATTAACGGAAATAATCACTGTTTCAATGGAAAAAACAAAAAATATGCAATTGGTTGAAACAGCATATTTCTATTTGAATGATAATTTCATCATTGTCAATGAATATGATATTGAAGATTACAATGAAAAGCTATTCAACATATTTCAAAAATATAATAATAATGCTTTTAGGGTAAGCTTTATGGACGTTCCAGCATAATTATTTCAATTTATTTAAATCTTGATGCGGTTTTGTCATTGGATAAAGAGTTTAAATTATTTTTTGATGGTTTTAAAATAAGGTGTGAAATATTATTCTATTTTTTTTTTAATTTGAAATTTAAATTAGTAATTCTGCTTCAAACTAGCTGTTTTTAACTTTAAAATAGGTAATTTTTTCAAATTAAAAAATTAATAAAAAAATGAATATTAAATGTTTAAAAAAACATTTAACATATTATTGTTCTTTTAAAGCTGATTTTTCCATTCAGTTTTCTACCACCAATCAAATAAAATGCCTATAGAAACTATTAGCAATGGTGGATTTGCGGTTACTACTGCAATAACGCTTGTAGTAATTCCTACAAACATTTCACCGCCATTATTGTGGGCTTCATAATCACTATTTACTTGAATTTTCGGTCCAGGAATTTCAAAATCGTGGGGTTTTGGTCCTGTAATGTTTAGCTCGCCTGAATGAATTTTCGGTCCGGTAATGTTTAGTTCGCTTGGGGTATTTGTGTTGTTTTCAAGGGGTTCAATATTTAAAGATGAATTGTCTTCAGCACTAATATTGAAATCAACATTCTGTACATTGGCAATGTCAATTGTATTGCCTATGTCTGTGTTATTTGTCATATCTACATTATGATCCGCTGCAGAAGCGCAGCTGATGGCGAATACAAAAATTAATAAAGATATTGTAATTAAACTTATTTTTTTCATATTGTTCCTCCTAATTCGTTTATTAGAAATTTAATCTCAAATTAGTCTATGTAAAAAATATGTTATATAT